>NZ_JNKD01000012.1:49183-58617 GCF_000701925.1 Ruminobacter sp. RM87
CCGGCACCTGAGCTGAAAGCCGCTGAAACCCCGGCACCTGAGCTGAAAGCCGTTGAAACCCCGGCACCTGAGCTGAAAGCCGTTGAAACCCCGGCACCTGAGCTGAAAGCCGTTGAAACCCCGGCACCTGAGCTGAAGGCCGCTGAAACACCGGCACCTGAGCTGAAAGCCGCTGAAACCCCGGCACCTGAGCTGAAAGCCGTTGAAACCCCGGCACCTGAGCTGAAGGCCACTGAAACACCGGCACTGAAGGCAGTTGAGGTTGACAGGTAGTTAATATCCTGCTGAAACTCATAAAACACTGTTTTTATTCTTTATATAGGATGGAAACAGTGTTTTTGCTTTTTATGAGCTGAAATGACTGTTCTGATTCAGGAAAGGCAGTCCTTAAGTACGATGAAGGACAGTTTTTTCGCATGTTTCACACATTCATCACGGAGACGGTGCGGTCATATTGAAGGTAATGAACGGATACTTTTAGAAAAAAGTTTAATAACACTCATGATAGTACTTTAAATTTTCTTAAATTTCTTGTAAAATGCGCAAAAATTTCCGCTTGTACTGGGAAAATTATTCGTTATATATTCTGTAATATTAGGGATCGTATCTTATGAAAAAGACTAAGATGGTATGTACTATCGGACCTAAGTCCGAGCCACGTGAAGTTCTCCAGGAACTTCTTAATTCTGGCATGAATGCAATGCGTTTAAACTTCTCTCATGGCGACCATGACGAACAGGGTGCACGTATTACCACTATCAATGCTATCATGCAGGAAACCGGTAAGGTATTTGCCATTGTTCTTGACACCAAGGGTCCTGAAATCCGTACCGGTGAAGTACCTAACGATGGTGAAGTAGAATTAAAGAAAGGTCAGAAGTTCACCGTAACTACTGATTACCCTTCATACACCACTAACGAACGTTGCTCAGTAAGCTACGCTGGTTTAGTAAAGGATATCGCTGTTGGTAACACCATTCTTATCGACGACGGTTTAATCGGCTTAAAGGTTTTATCTAAGAACGCTGAAGAAACTGAAGCAGTTTGTGAAGTTTTAAACAACGCAATGCTCGGTAACAAGAAGGGTGTTAACCTTCCAGGCGTTATCACCAACCTCCCAGCTTTAAGCGAAAAGGATAAGGGTGACCTGGTATTCGGTATCCAGAGAGGCGTTGACTTCATCGCTGTTTCTTTCGTACGTAAAAAGAAGGACGTTGAAGACGTTCGTAACTGGCTCGACATCAACGGCGGTCAGGACGTTAAGATCATTTCTAAGATCGAAAATCAGGAAGGTCTCGACAACTTCGAAGACATCCTTGCTGCATCTGACGGTATCATGGTTGCTCGTGGTGACCTCGGTGTTGAAATTCCACCTCAGGAAGTTATCATCGCTCAGAAGCACATCATCCGTCGTTGTAATGAAGTAGGTAAGATTGTTATTACCGCTACCCAGATGCTTGACTCAATGCAGAAGAACCCACGTCCAACCCGCGCAGAAGCAGGTGACGTTGCTAACGCAATTTTCGACGGTACCGACGCAGTTATGCTTTCTGGTGAATCTGCTAAGGGTAAGTACCCACGTGAAGCAGTTCGTACCATGGCTTCAATCTGTGACTTAACCGATACCATGGTTCAGCCACGTTTCATCGACACTCCACCAGCAACCTTACACGTAACTGAAGCTGTATGTAAGGGCGCAGTAGAAATCGCTGAACACCTGAAGTCTCCATTAATCATCGTTGCTACTCACCTCGGTAAGTCAGCTCGTGCATTACGTAAGTACTTCCCAACCTCTAACATTCTTGCTTTAACCGACAATGTTAAGGTTGCACGTCAGTTATGTATCGTTCGTGGCGTAACTCCACAGGTTGTTGAATCATTCAAGTCAACTGATGATTTCTTCAAGGTTGGTAAGGAATTAGCCATCAAGTCTGGTCTTGCTAAGGCTGGTGATACCGTTGTTATGGTATCTGGTGCCTTAGTTCCAGCCGGTACTACTAACACTTCATCAGTACATGTTCTCTAATATTTAAAGAATATTATTAGCTGAAACGGGCGTTATCACAGGATAACGCCCGTTTTTTATCTGTTTTTCCGAAATCTTTGTATGGTATTCCGATAATTTACAGAATATTCATCTGCATTCTGATTTTTATATCAGTCCGTTCTCCTAATCGTGAAGCATTAAACGTTATTCAAATCTGCATGATTTTTGCAGAAGCATAATTATTTGATTGTATGTTATATTGATTATATGTCTGATACGTAAATTCATTCAGACTGAAGGAGGTTCATATGAATAATCATGATGACAGATCCGGACAGGAAGTGGTTTCCCTGTGCCTTGAACTTGTTTCCAGACCATCGGTTACTCCGAAGGATGAAGGCTGCCAGCAGCTTATTGCCACAAGACTCAGAGATTCCGGATTTCATATAGAAAATCTGACTCATATCGATACTACCAATATGTATGCCACTCACGGCAGCGGATCTCCGAATTTCTGCTTTTTAGGGCATACTGACGTGGTACCTCCGGGGGATTCCGGATTATGGGCATACAGTCCGTTTGAACCGGTGATTCAGGGTGGAATGATTTACGGCAGGGGAACCGCTGACATGAAGGGCGGGGATGCAGCCATGGTGATGGCCGCCAAGCGTTTTGTGGAAAAACATCCCAATCATAAGGGACGCATTTCCCTGATATTCACCAGCAACGAGGAAGGGGATTTTAAAAACGGTACTCCTCACGTGGTCAGCAGACTTATGGAACGTAATGAGAATATTGATTACTGCATTGTCGGAGAACCAAGCTCTCAGAGTGTACTCGGTGATACCATTAAAATAGGCAGAAGAGGTTCAATTACCGCGAATATCAGGGTTTTCGGTATCCAGGGGCATGTTGCGTACCCTCATTTAGGCAGAAATCCGGTTCATGATGCTGTGCCGGCGTTAAGTGAACTCCTGTCCTATCAGTGGGACGGCGGGAATGAATATTTCCCTCCAACCTCAATGCAGATTCCGAATGTCAGGGCGGGAACGGGAGCCGGCAACGTGATTCCGGGAGACTGTTTCATTCAGATTAACTGGCGTTTCAGCAATGAAACCACAGCTGATGAAATCAAGCGCGTAACCGACGAAATTCTGTCTAAATATAAACTTAACTATCATATCGACTGGGAATTCTTCGGGGATCCGTATATAACCGAAAAGGGAGAACTTCTCGATATCACCAGAAAAGCCATAAAGGATGTGTGCGGTATTGACGCTCAGGAATCTACTACAGGCGGTACTTCAGACGGCAGGTTCGTTGCCAAGTTCAATGAATGTCAGGTTATTGAGCTCGGCGCCATCAGTGAAACCATACACAAGGCCAATGAGTGTACCAGTGCCGAAGATCTGGAAAAGCTGGCCGTGATATATGAAAAGATTCTGGAAATGATTATGGCTGAGTAGTCTGAGAAAAAGATTGTCAGGTGACGGAAATAATCATTGATTAAAGCCTGTTTCTCCGGAAACAGGCTTTTCAGTAAATTTAATGGAGCGGCTCACGCCGGTATGATTTGCCTGATGTCAGGCGCTGACTATTCCTTGAGTTTATACTGCTTAGAAAGTACAGTCGTTACCTTCTTGAACATGTTGAATACGGCATTGGTCTTCGGAGTAGGGAGTCCGTCGTCATCAAGGAAGAATTCGCCCTTGAATACCAGAACTTCACCGTTCTGGGTTACGGATTCGGCCTTCATGCCGTCCATGTATTCGTAATCATTCTTAATCATTTTATTTGCAAGAGTCAAGATTTCCTCAGCTGTTGCTTCTTTTCTTGTATCTTCCTGTCCCATAAACATAATGAACGTTTCCTTATGATTATCTGAAGTTATATCCTTATCAGAATATAATAAATAAATCTGATAATATTTGATTTAATGTGTATTTTTATATAAAAAATACACTGTTTCTGTTTAAATTAGTGCCCGTACTGGGTAAACAGCTTTCTTTCCACCTTAAGGAATCTGTATACCTGTTCGTTATAGCTGTCATCAATTGTCGGCAAACCCTGTTCCTTGATGTTTCTCAGGAGATTTCTGTCTTCGTCGCTGAGTGCTTCCTTTGCTTCAATAAACTGTTTCAGATAGAGTCTCGCAAGAGGCAGGTCATACGGCTGAACGGTGGTAATGCTCTTGAGAATAAGCATGTCAGTAAGCGGAAGAGGTATGAGACTGAGTTCGTTCTTTACCTGCAGATCACAGAGATCCTTGAGCAGATCCTCGTTTTCATAAGAGGCAAGCACGTCAGTGTCTCTGGCCATTTCCACGTTCTTCGGAATTTTGGCGGCCTTTGGAGTGCATACCGGAATGAAGCTGTTCATTGCTTCATCCTTTGGAACGTAGAGAGTTACCATTTCGGTGATTTCAGGAGCTTTGGCGGTAAATTCGGCAATAAAATCCCTGTCGGTACTGAAAAGCATCCTGGCGGTAGGATTGATAAGACCTGCAAGTTCAAGAATGCCTTCCATGGATACGTTGGTATACAGACGATGATCAACAATCATGGCAAGGCGGGCTTTTAAAAATTCAATTTTGCGATGAGGCTTGTATGATCCGTGAGTGCCGTCATTGCATTCACTGCAGTGATGATGTTCTGTCATTTGATGTTCTCTTACGTTTTTTATGAAGTTTTTACTGCCGGACGGAGCTGCGCTTTTTCCGGATGACAGATTCAGGTGCTGGAAAATATCCGTAAAACACATGAATACCGAGTGAATTATAGCATTAACGGACTGTGTTATAAAGATTGATGATTATGCCGGACTGCGTATGCAGGCGAAACTGGTGAAAATGATTTTCAAACAGAGGCGTCGGAATTGTGCTATTATGCTTTCTCAGGAAGATTGTTTTAATTTTTAGAGGTGATGTCAGTGATCAGAAAAATCGTTAACGTGTTAAAAACCGCTGACTCAATAGAAGAAATGCAGACGGTCAGGGAGGAACTTCTTGAGCTTTTTCCCCTGATGAGAAGAGCGTTGAATTTTGATCAGAAGCATTACAGTCATCAGTACTTTCTGTGGGAGCATTCTCTGCATACCGTACTGAATCTTCCCAGAAACCTGGACGACGACATGCTTTATCTGGGAGCCTTTCTGCATGACATAGCCAAACCGGATGCCCAGTGCAGAGGTAAGGATCCCGATGATCCAAACATGCATTACTATCATCATCCGGAAATGTCCGAGGTTCTGGTAAGAGAACAGGTTTTACCTGAACTGGAAAGACGCGACATCCGTCTTTCTGATGAGGAAAAGACCAGGCTTCTGTTCTATGTAAGACATCATGATGACAATATGCTTTCAGACAACAGCAGATGCGCTTCGGTAAGAAAGCTTATCGAAGAGGCCGGCGAGGATACCGTAAGAAAGCTGATGCTGCTTGAAGTTGCAGATGCCTATGCCCATAATCTCATTGACATAGTACGTGAGCGCATTCGTGTATGTGAAATGCTGACGGGGGACTATTTCGGTACTTTTGCGAAATCCTGCATGTCTGACGCGTAACGGAAGGCCTGACAGGTCCGAGATGTCTTAAGGATTCTTTCACGTCCGCACGTGAAAGGAGCTTTTTTGTTCCGCGCCTGATAAAGTACTGAAAAAGCCCGTATACACGGATAAAGTGTGATTTATTCCATTATTTGCGGTTAAGAGTCGTTTAAAATCGTGAGAGATGCTGTCAATTTGAAAAATTGTGATATAATCGGCGTGCGTTATGCGGTAAACGTTTTTGTGGTGTCCTGATTCATAAGACTTTTTTCAGGCTTTTCCGGAGCATCCGCTATAAGCTTCAGGTGTGGCTTATGAAGGAAAAGGACGTGCCCACATACATTATTTGAGAGTGTACTTTTAAATTAAAAAGGAAAACAGACTGTCAGAGTTCGGACACGCTGCTGTCCTGCATGAAAACTGTATGAAGTTTCCGCAATGTCCGTACATGTTACGGGCGGGAAAGGGCGGAACACTCTGAACAGATGGATTTGTATATGGAAAACGAAAATAAATTTTCAACAGTTAAAGATGTAGTTGAATTTTTGGCTGAAAAATTCCCTAAGTGTTTTGTTGTCAAGGGTGAATGCAAACCTTTAAAGATTGGTCTGTTCAATGAACTGGCCGAAAGAGTTTGTGCGGAAACTCCTGAACTGTCAAAGACTCGTCTGCGTCAGGCTTTAAGATTCTATACCACCCGCTGGAACTACCTTGAATCATTCAAGGTTGGAGCGGCACGAGTTGATCTGGATGGTAATGAGGTTGATACCATTACCGCAGAACAGGTTGAATACGCAACCAAGAATCTGGAAGAATCAAAGGCTGCCTTCGAACAGAAGAAAAAGAGTCTGGCAGCTACCGCAAAGCGTAAGTTCAAGAAGCCTTTCAGAAAGGCTGAAGGTGAAAAGGCTGCTGACAGTGAAGAAAAGTCTTCAAAGGACAGAAAGTTCAGCAACCGTCGTCAGTTCCGCAAGAACAGCGCACCTGCCGAAAAGGTTAACAGCATCGGCAGTGAAAGCTTTGAACAGATTGACATCAGCAACGTGAATGTAGGAAGCAAGGTTCATGTGCTCTGCGGCGGTTCAAAGGCCGTTGAAGCTACCATTATTGAGCTTGCAAGAGACGTTGTGGGTGTTGAACTTGCAACCGGTATGGTTATCCGTGTAAGTCCGGATCGTATCGGCAGATAGGCTAAAAAACGTTACCGTAACCAATCGCAGAGGTCAGCAACGTGATCTCTGCGATTTTTTTTGCTATGTATACTTAAAAAACTTTTGTTTTACAAGTAGAATAACCATTCGAGTTGTAGTATGTACAATTTGGGGAAATAATATTCAGGTCAAACTGAAACTATCGAAGATGATATCTGTCAGTATAATGAATGCTATGCATTTGCTATCTGAAATTCAGGATGAAGACAGATTTAAATAGGATAAAACGCTGTAAAGATGGATATCGTTACAGATACACAGGCGATATAAATATGAAATATAACAAGAATACTGTAATTCGTTCAGGCTGGCGCAGATTTATACTTCCGGCCGTGATCGGTATGGTTATCGGCTCCGGCTCTGCCTACGCATCCGAAAGGGTAAAGCAGACAGTTCCGAAAATCAGTGAATTACCGACTCTTTCCGCACAGCAGAATCATTCAAAATCCTGTAACAGGGTTTCAAGTTTCTTTACCAGATCCCACTATAAGGAAATTGTGCTGGATAAGAAATTTGCGGAAAAGGTTATAGATTCATATTTATATGAAAATGATCGTTATCACAGCCTGTTCACTGCTGATGAAGTGAAGGATATGTACGGCCGCTACAATGACGTGATTGCCGCCATGAGCGCCTGCCGTCTTGATTATCCGTTCGAGCTGTATACAAAGGTTATCAACCGTAAATTCAAGCGTTTAAGCTATTATCTGAGTGTTCTGGACAAGCCTGTTGATCTCAACGGTCATGACTATATTGACAGCGACCGCAGCAAACTTCCTCCGCTCAAGGACATGGCTCAGCTTGAAGATCTGTGGCGCAAGCTGGTGGTGAACGACCTTATCAAGCTTATGCTTAACGGCAAGACTGAGGAAAAGGCCCGCGAACTGCTTAAGAAACGTTATACCAATCAGCTCAGAATTCTGACCGAATCAAAGAGCGAAGATGCGTTCAGCGCCTTTGAAAATGCTTATGCTCATGCCATCGATCCGCATACCTCATATCTGTCACCTGATGACAGTGCCAAATTCATGGACGAAATGAGTCTGGCAATGGAGGGTATCGGTGCCGTCCTTACCAAGGAAGATGATTATGTGAAGATTGTTTCACTGATTCCGGGCTCACCTGCGGAGATGAGCAAGAAGCTTAAGCCTAACGACTATATTATCGGTATCCGTCAGCATGACGGCAAGAACAACAAGATGCTTGACGTTGTAGGCATGCGTCTTGAAGACGTTGTTCCTATGGTCAAGGGCAAGAAGGGCTCCAAGGTTACCCTGGAAATACAGAGAGACAACGGCGGTAACGTAACCACCTTCACCGTGGATCTCGTACGCAGCCGTATCCGTCTCGAAGACAGCGCCGCCAAGGGCGAGGTCAGGGAAATAGACGGCCGCAAGGTCGGTGTTCTTACCGTAAAGAGTTTCTACGTTAATCTTTATGAGGATATTGACAAGGAACTCAAGAAGCTTAACGACAAGAAGATCGAAGCTCTTGTTCTGGATTTAAGATACAACGGTGGCGGTGCTCTGAGTGAAGCCATCCTTTCTACCGGTCTGTTTGTCGACAATGATGCCTTTGTACAGGTAAGAGACGGTGTCGGCAACGTGGCCGTGAGAGGTGACGTGACTCCGGGAGTTACCTACAGCGGACCTATGGTGGTTCTTACCAACAGACTGAGTGCCTCAGCTTCCGAAATCATGGCTGCCGCACTGCAGGACCTCGGCAGAGCAGTGGTGGTAGGTGACACCACTTTCGGTAAGGGAACCGTTCAGCAGAGCCGTCCTCTCGATCGTATCTTCGATTACAACTCAGAACCTCTCGGCAGTATTCACTATACCATCGCCAAGTTCTACCGTATCAACGGCGGAAGCACCCAGATGAAGGGGGTTCAGCCTGATATTCTCTTCCCTAAGATTATCAGCTACGATATTGTCGGTGAAAAGAATGAACCGAATGCTCTTGAATGGGACATGATAAGTTCAGTCAAATATCAGCCGAAGGATTTGAAGAATTACATTTCCGAACTGTCACATATCCATGAAAACAGAGTGAAGAACAATGAGCTGTTTAAGGATATGGAAAATGCCGAACGCAAGCTCAGTGAGGAGATGAAGCCGGGTAACAGAATTTCTCTGAATTTTGCGGAAAGAAAGGCTGAAAAGGATAAGGATGATGCCGAGTATCTGCAGGTTATAAACAGAAATCTGAAAGCCACCGGTCAGGCTCCGATAAGCAACATCAAGGATCTTCCTTCAAAGTACGAGCCGTTTGACTGCTATCTTGACGAAAGTGCCCGTATAGCTCTTGATCTGGCGGATCTTGAAAAGAAGAATCTGGCTACCGTAAAGAACTAACGGAAAACTCTCCGGAAACAGCCTAAACTTTGTTGCAATTCATATGTTTAGGCGTCATAAGACCGAATTTCAAATAACATGAGGTTCGGTCTTATTATTTCTCTATTTCACTCAGGATAATATCCAATTCGTCAAAAGACTGTATGTTGTCGTCTTCGTCTGTTTCCTCTTCTTCTTTCGAGAGCTTTCCAAATATTTCCGTAGAAGGCTTAGGGATGTTCAATGCTTCCATTATTCTTCTCTGAACACCGGTTACGGGAGTGTAATAACAACCTTCCCTGAATACCGTCTGTTCGATGGAATCCAGATTTGCCAGCAGCTTGTTATCAGAATCATAAG
>NZ_KL370835.1:0-7341 GCF_000701925.1 Ruminobacter sp. RM87
CCAAAGAGCATGATAATTCCATCGTATGTCAGATAGAACTGACCTCGGGTGCAAAACTCAGTATTTCTAACGGAATTCATTCAGAACTGTTACTGCGGATTTTGGAGGTTGTTGTCTAATGCTCGAAAGAATAACTCCCGGAATTGATAAATTTTACGTGGCCTGCGGTAAAACTGACATGCGCATGGGAATCAACGGACTGGTGAACAAAATCACCACGGAATTTAAACTGGAACCGTGCGAAAATTCAGCTGTTAAACGAGTAAATTTGTTGACACTAAAAACGAGTAAAAGTTGACCACCTGCAAACAAGAAAAAAAGACAACGGAGTGGTCATGAAAAAAGCCAAAAATCGTAAAATGCCGGAATATCTCGTATGGAAAAAACAATATTACAAGATGTTTGATTCAATATTTGGTGATTCATTCAACCTTTAATGTATATTCAGTCAAATCTCATTTTTGAATTCTGAAGAAGGCATAGCTTTGCTGCGCCATATTTTTATGAGAGATGGTCTGGAGATGACGGGACTATAACTGAATTCAAAACGTTTTTAAAATAAATATGTTCCGGGATGACTGCTGACAGAAAACTGTTCAAAACCAAGATAATAAGAATTGTGAAGATAATTTAATTGCACGTCTCTGAGGTTGTGTATGGATTGTTTTGATTATTCAAAATCAGACGAATTATACATATTTTTCAATAAATACAGGAGTATAATATAGATGAATATTATTTTAATGTTTATAAGATTAAGATGATAAGATTTACATAAGTTATGTTTATGATAAATAATCATTCACAAACTGAGAAAATATAAATTTCAATAATGGTCGGTTCACATTGGGAGGGTATCAACAGTGAGCAATACATATTACTCTAATATAGCAATAGACATGGGTGGCAAATATACAGGCTTTATTTCATACACGTCTAATGATTTACCAGACTCCGAGAATGTAAAAGCCGCTATTATTGAAATGCCTGATGACGGAAGCGTGATTAATTACACTGTAAAAAACAGAACGGCAGTAAGACATCATTTAAGAGCTAACAACAGGTACAAGAAAGCCAGAAAATTAATTTTTACCATACTGGCTGATACTATTAAGAGAAATTTGACTCAGAGTGAGCAGGAAGCAATTTCATCACTAATGCTGAGGAGAGGCTACACCAGACTTGAAACGGAAATTGACTTGGAGCAGTTAAAAGAATGTCCCGTAGATCTGTTCTTTCAATGCTGTCCAGGCCTGTTTACCGGTGATGTACCTTTGTATGATCAGTTTATTAATAACTGCAATGATGACACAGTATACGTATACAGAGAATCCTTGTCTTCAATAAAAGAAACCGTATCTAATTTGAGTGATAAAACAGAAAAAAGCATGTATGGCTCTGCATTGAAAACAATGGTGGATTTTGTTGATAAATTCATTGATCAGAAAGAATTCGGACATAAACACAGGACTGAGTACCTTGCAAACATCAGAAAGGATATCCAGAAAGACAGTAGATTAAATGATTTGATAAAACTGATTTCAGGTGAGGAGAGATTATACAACTGCATAGGTAATATATCGAATCTTCAGTTGCGAGCCCTGCGCTGGTATTTCAATGATAGGGGCATGAGCGGAAAAGCCGTATTTGATAAAAAACGCTTTAAGGATGTATGGTACAGAGCGTATAAATATTTTCATTACACAGCTGGCAGTAATCAGAAAGACAATGCAGAAAAAGTCGATATTATCAAGAAAAAAAATGAATTTCTTAAAAGGATTGAACAGACCGAAAATATAACGGGTTTACTGCTTGCTCAGGATCCTGTATTTACCATCCCTCCTTATGAAGATCAGAATAACAGACGTCCGCCAGTTGATCAGACACTGCTGTTATCACCACAGTCACTGGATGCCCATTATCCGGGAAAATGGGAATTATGGGTACAGAAGTTTATGGATTACGGTTCTGGTTCATACTCCTCGCTTTCAGATGAATTGGAACAGATAGTAAAACTGACTGACAGAAGCAGTCGTCTGCAGTCAGCGGGGGGAAAACAATCTGACCATATTGCATCATATACAGAGCAGAAACTGATTCACAGTTATTATTTGCAAAGACTTTTGGATATAACGTACAACAGGGGTAATCCTGAATCACAAATAAGAAAATGGGCCCAAAATCCTAACTCATGTTCAGCAACCAATGCCGTAATAAAAAATATTCTGGGAGAGAGTGATATTGATTCCTTTTTTGAACTGGCCAATAACTATTACATGGAAGTGTCTTTATCTAAAAAAGGGTTATGGTCCATTGTAGAACATCCATTACTTGAAATTTCCGGTATACATCCTCCTATGAAAAGCAAAATGCTGGAAGAACTGGTTGCAGGTGTTTTAAACATAAGAAAAGGATTTAATTTAGAAAGATTCAAAGAAGTATGGAACTCAACTGTAAAAGGTAAAAGTACAGTTAGATCATTATGTTCATACATAGAAAAAACACGCAAAAAATATGGTAACTGTTTTAAACAGGAGTATAAAAATGTCTGCCGGTATGAAGAACTAAAAAACAAAGCCAGTGAGGTGCATTTCAGTTCTGATATAAAGATTGATAAGGAAGTGGTAAAAGTCTATGAATACACTAAAAACCTATCTAAATTTATAGGGGAAAAATTAGAGTTAAGTACAGATCAGCAAAGTAAATTTGCCAATCCTTTCTCTTTGGCTCAGCTTTATACGATTTTAGAAAACGATGTACATGGTTTTTCCGGTAATTGCAAGGCAGTATGTCTGGAGAATACATGTCGCATGCAGATGTCTGATAAAGGAAATGCACTCTGCTGCAGACTTCCTGCGGAATCAACCAGACCTTTTGACGGTTCATTGGGTAATATACTTGACAGACAGGCATATGAAATTGCAAAAATTAAAATTGCAGAAATTAAAGAACTTTCTGCATTAAAAAATACAAAGGTGAAACTCAGTGTATTGGTAGAAGAGAATTCTTTTGAATTCAGCTCCTCACTTTCGACAATCAAAAAATCATTAAAAGCTAAACAGTTGAGAGAATTTGCTTTGAAAGCAGAAAAAACTGAAAGGGAAAAATGGAAATCAAAAGATGAAAGATTAAAAAATGATTCCCATAATATATGCGCATATACAGGTATGGCATTGAGCGATGATCTGAGTGAAAATGATCATATTGTAAGTCGAAGTGAAACAAAAGAATCCTACGGGACTATTTATAATTCCGAATTTAATCTTATCAGAGTTTCCCGAAGGGGAAATCAGCTGAAAGGTAACAATATTTATACACTTGACAACCTGAATCCAAAATATCTTGAAGCCGTTTTTGGAACAAGTGATACTGCAATAATTACAACAAGAATCAGGGAAACTCTAAACAGACTACTAATATCAAATCCTAATTTAAACATTGACATAATGACTGAAGAAGAACGTCAATGCTGTCGGCATGCATTGTTTACTTCCAGAACAGGAGTTCCATTCAATCAGATAATTCAGGCTATATCAAAACAATATAGAGCTCGTGTAAACGGAACTCAGGCCTGGTTTGTGAAGAATCTTATTGCAAAGATAGATGAGGGATTAAGGGAATGGAAAAGTATCAATAATATAACCGTGGAATACAATGCTTACAAAATAGATGCAGGTTCCACGAGTGAAATAAGACATGACATAGGAAAACTGGATGCAAGATATGAGAAGAAGGATATTCAACCTATAACATCTCATGCAATAGATGCAGTATGCTTATTGGGAAATGCCTCAACACAACAGGAAATATCTGAAGAAATATCCGGAAATAATGAAATTTCTGTACTGTCAGATGTAAAGGAACTGATTAAACTGATACCTGACAGATTTGATATTATTCGAATCTCCAGTTTGAATTTTGCAGAGAAGAATAATCCTGAATCAAAGCAGTTATTTAAAGATACAATTTATGCTGAGCACTTCCTATGCATTATGGAAAAAGATGATACCGTTAAAGTCGGATTCGATTTTGGCAGCAATTCCATCCAAATAGTTAAGGGGGGGAAACAGCTGTTAAGCTGTTTAGCAAACTATCTCGAGTCCCCAAAACAAAATGAAACTACCGGATTCCGTACATATAAAGTATGCAAGACAGCTGCGTTTAAGCTTTTTGAAAGATTTTATAGAGGACTGGTTGCTGAAGGATCTGATGAGGAACTGGCATATTTGGCACTAATGAGTTTGCGTTACACCACGTTGCACCAGGATGTGTTTTCCCTTCTGTATGACGTAAAGTCCAAGAAATTTGCCGCAAAGAAAGACATTCTTAAAAATTTGGATATAAAAATTTCTTTTCCTTCAGTTCTTAAACTTAAAACTGATAAAGCATCACTGGTATTACCTTCATTTAATGAATGGGCGCATATTGCTTCTATTTTTGAAGATTATTTAGGTAAAAAAGATGAGCAGGAAAGTGGATATGACAAATTAAAGCAGTATCTTGGAACAATTTTAAATAAAACCATTAACAAGAATCACGCTAAGAGTAAGAGAGTGTACAGTCTTCCTGTTGTCGCTTCTCCTTCAGGAGGTGTTAGAATCAAACGTTTAACGCACACGCACGGGGATATATATCAGCTTGTTGCGGCAAATACTCCTGTCACTTCAATAAGTAAAGGTTTTGCATCTGCAGACAATGGAGATGTATTGTGGGATGAAGCTGTGATGGTTGATAGTTATACAACCAAGAATTTAACGGTTATTAATAAAAAAATATCAGGGGATAAAAATTTTGTATCCATGGACGAACAGAGACTTGTTTATGAATCTCCTGATGAAAGAGTGTATATGACCCCGGCAACAGACATAAGACGAGGAATAACAATTGAGCAGAAATTTGAAAAGTTTGTTTACTGCATAGACCAGCAGAATATCTATAAGTCATTTCATGATTTACCGACAGAAATAAAAACAGATCCAAAAATTTTTATGGAAAGACTTAACATAGATATATGCGGTAAACCAAGAGGTAATTTAAAAATATTAAGTATAGGAAATATTATAAAATATTCATATATGGTAGAGAGCAGTAATAGAGTAATGAATCAGGTATATAACAACCCAATAGACAAAGGAACAATTTTTAAGAGCAACTAAACAAGCTGTTCCCAAGATAAGTTTCAGAATCTATGGCTCTAATGATTTTTCGGGAAATGGGGGTTGCCCTTACTTCCCGGAATTATCATGTTGTTCAGAGGTAGTCTTTATGCGACATATAGTAATCAATCAGTATGGAACTTTTTTGGGACTTGTAAGTGAAAGACTGGTTGTTAAACAAAAAGATGAAATTGTAGAGGAATTGCCACTTTCCAGAATCAGAACAATCAGTATTGCCAAAAAGGGTATTTCTCTGTCTGTAGATCTTATTCATGCCTGTGCTATACGTGGAATTCGTATCTTTTTTCTGGACTGGAACAACAGAATTGTTTCAGCTATTATGGGGCAAAATCAGCATGCCGTTGTATCACTGAGAAAAGCTCAGTTTGATGCGATAAAAAATGATAATTTATCGTGTGAACTGTCCAAAAAAGTAATAATAACAAAGATAAAAAATCAGCATGCGGTAATAATGTATTTTACAAAGAACACAATAAAGAATTCACAAAATAGTCCAATTATTAACAACTATAACAATCTCATTGATAATCTTAAAAAAATTATACTTAATACTTCTCCTGATGCTCATGATATTTCCAACTGGAGAAACAGACTTATGGGTTTAGAAGGAAAAGCCGCCACTGAATACTGGCATACACTTGTAAAACTCCGTCTGTTACCAGGTGATTTCACTAATAGAGAAACTAGATTCACTGAGTCAGTAACCAATAAAGCTTTAAATTATGGATATGCAATTTTATTGAGTAAAATCTGGGCGGCTGTAGATAATTCTGGAATGGAAGCGTATGCCGGTATTTTGCATACCGACAGACCGGGGAAACCTTCTCTTGTTCTTGATCTTATGGAAGAATACAGAGCCTGGCTGGTTGACAGAATAATCATCAAGCTCAGAAATCAAATATCAGAATACATGAATTTGGATATGAATCTCAAAAAAATTATCAGTAATGAAATACATAAATCTTTGATGACAAAATATACTTTTAATAAAAAGAGAATAAAGTTAGAAAATATCATTCAACGACAGATTTACAGGTTTGCGGGGGCATTGGTCGGTCAGAAAAAATATAAAGGTTATTCTTTCAAATGGTAAAGCATTATGAATCTTTATTCAAAATATCTTGTTTGTTACGACATAGAAAATAATAAAACACGTACTAAATTTTTTGAAAAAATGAAGGATTTTGGATTGCAACCCATTCAAAAGTCTGTTTTTTATGGATTTCTTAATCAAGCTGAGTTTAACTCTGTAAGAAAATTAGCGTTTGAATTATTAGCTGCAAGTAATGATAAATGTATTTTCATGAAATGTAATATATCACCGGAAGAATTTAAACAACAATTTATTGGTTACGATAATTTTATTTTTTTGGAACCTGATGGTTATGAAACAATATGATATTCCTGTATCTATGCTCCGCCAGTACTGTTTTTGTCCAAGAATAGTTTATTTTTATTTGGTTAGACAGCTTACTCCTTCAGAAAAATTATGGATGAAACAAGGTGTTGATGAGCACAATAGGCAGATAATGCTGAATAACAGAAGGAATTTATCCAGATACCATATTTGTGCTGATAATTGGAAAATCAGAAACAATATTGAGCTATACAGTAAAAATTTATCTATTCACGGAATATGTGATTGCATAATTGAAACATCAGACGAAATTATAGTCGTTGAATTCAAAAGTAATGAACATTTAATGTGTTCTGCCGGTGTCAAAATACAACTGTGTGCTTATGTAATGTGTTGTGAGGAAAAATATAATATTTCTATTAATAGGGGGTTTATATTATATGGACGTAAAGGTCAGACATATGAAATATGTATTGATGAAAAGCTTAGGATTAAAACAATTGAAGTGGTAGGCAAAATTAAAAAAATTATTGACACAGAAATTCTCCCCGACTCTACAGCCGAGGCAAAAAAATGTTGTCAGTGCGAGTTTTTTAACTTTTGCGCTGACAGATACTGAAGATACCAAGATGTAAATTACAGTTGCTTGGTCTATATCTTAACTTTTGGTGATTTCAGCTCGCCATAAAGACGACTTCATATGTAGATACTTTTTATAGTATATTACTTTTTTCTCATAAATCAACTTTTTTTATGCATAATTGAATTATGAGAAAAATTAAGAATATTTTTCTCTACTTAGGTACT
>NZ_KL370835.1:10062-57606 GCF_000701925.1 Ruminobacter sp. RM87
TATGGTACGTGAACACAAATTATAAGCAGTTTCTGCGGATAATGAAACAGAAAAAACTGTATAAATCAAAAATAATTCAAAATAAATACTATTTTTATGCGTTGAATAAAAGTATAGGCTGAACCAAATTAATTCAGGATTATCACATGATATACATGTAAAGATGTAAAGTGGTCCTAACTCATTAGGTTTATTTGTTTTAACATGTCTTTTTTTTACTTGGAATATCGGGTAGTAGCTGTAGAAAAGTCTGGAATCGTTAATCAGTTATTGTCTGTTAAATGTGATTCTTTCAGCCGCCACTGTTATGATAACTGTTGGCGGATTTTATTAAATTCCGTATCTCTAGGTCTGAATCTTTCGTCTTTATTGTTATTGAAAGGTTTCAAGGCGGATTTTACTGATGTCTGTTTCAGATGACACATTAGCATAAGCATTGTTTTTAGGCAGTTATCCCGCATAATTTATTTGAACTGCGAAATATTTTTAGGCTGAGAATCTTCAAAATTCTGACCTAATCAGACAGAAATCTTTTCTCAGTCTGACTGAAGCCGGTGAATGCAGGCGGAGAGGTGAGCACTTCATTACCGTCATCTGTCATAACGGAGAGCTGTTATCCCAGGCAGCAGTATGAACGGCAGTACTAAGGATAAATAATCATATTCCGCAGTCATCTGATGATTAACCGGAACACTGCCGGAAGGTGACGATTTTTCTTTTATGGCAACTCATGCTCACATGCATCAGCGGATATCCCAGACTGACCATGGAGAAGCTACATTCGGCAGTATGGTGGTTTCCTTTACGTCCAGTTTCCATATTATGTCATCGTCGATGACTGTTCCCACATAAGTGATTTTTGGATGAGCTGCTGAAAAATACTTCCTGCTGGCATTGACCGTAACCTTTATTTCCGGGTAACCGTTTCTGCTTTTATCGGCACTAGCGGAAGTAACCTCAATTGAATCAACGTATTCTGTTGCATACTGATGCGGAGGATAGAGTTTCCATCCGAATCCTTCAGCATAATCCCGGGTATTATCACATATTTCTGCAAAGTCCCGGTACTCGTATTCAGCCACGCAGATTAAAGCATTCCGTTTGACATTATTGGCCTGCATCATCATATCAGTAAAAATATTGTTTTTTATATACTGTATATATACGGGCATACCGATTGTAATTGCAACTCCGGAGATCAGAATCATAAACAGACAGACAGTCACCATTACTGTAACGGCCATACCGAATCCCGGTTTTTCAGGATGCTTTCTGTTGCATACAATCGCATCCATCACGTTCATTATGGTATAGAGACGGATGAAACAGTAGAGTTCAAGATTGGTGGCAATAATCATCATGATGACACCGGTGATAACAGCCAGTGTTGTCTGGGGAATTGACAGATGACATAATCCGGTAAAAGCCATACATCCTGCAGTTATCAGAAGCACGGTGGACAGCAGTATAATCGTGCATTTGGTTTTTATGCCGTCTGAAATCCGGGCATATTTTTCATACCCGAATCTGCGTAAAACCCTGCCTGTCCTGGCGGACAGGTCGAATGATCTGATGATGATAATCAGAAGCAGTATCAGTCCCGCAATGTTTACTCCCGGAATCAGCAGGGCTATGAGACAGACAATCTGCATGAGGTTCATTCTGTCCAGTCTTCTGACGGTCTCCTTAAGCTCCGGATCCCCGTTCTTCTGACATGATTCATCCTGACTTATGCTGTCCGGCTTTTCTTTTTTCTGAAAATTCACGGAAACCCCGGCAGATGATTTTACATCTGACGCGTTTTCTTCACTGCAGGAATCGGCCGGATTTTCCGGTTTGTCGTTTTCGGAAGGGCGGTCATGCGGAAGAGCTTTACCGCAGTCAGGACAGAATTTCGCACCGTCACTGATTTCATGATTACAGAAAGGACATTTCATAAACCGCTCCTTCTAAGAATGTAAAAACGCATCCCGGGGTTATCTTCAGTCTTTCGGACTGACTATGTGAATGACGGCATGACTCCGGTCAGCAGTCATTCACAGGCAACGGCATTATCTGTATTTTACGCGTCTGCCTTTTATGAGATAGAAAAATGTATAGGGAACCGCATATACGATGGAAAGTGATACCAGCCCGATAAGACTCATTCCGAAATCATGTCCGGATTTTTCAGGGGTATCGGTAACAGTAAGTCCCTGTCCAATTTCATCGTAGTAGCAGGACAGGCTGTAACCGAAACTTATGCATAAAAGCAGAAGAATTATGCCTACCGTTATGAGGTATGAAATATTGAAGAATTTATTGCCTTTCAAACCGTTGTGGATTCCCATGATTACAAATAAGCCGAAGACGGCTAATGCAGGGGTAATTCCGCCAGCTGCATTCATGACTGTTCTCCTTACATTGTGTCCGGTCGGGCGGACTGATTGAGATTTCTTAAAAACAGCCTTCCATGATTAATTGTAAAGCACCGCAGTAAATCTGCCACACAAACCGGGACAATTCGTGAAGCGGTGCGGAATATTTCGTAAGCCTGTCTGAATGATTTCAGTAACCGCGGTCGTCATGGAGAAAGAGGACAGTGTTTTCCTGCCCTGATGACAGTAATCAGTATCCTGTAAGCCTGCTGTATGGTGTGACTGAACTGCGGAGATATTTCTGCACAAAACGGACACGATGTCTTTTTTATGTTCTGATGACTTCATGATTCAGGCAAAGGAGAAAGAGAGGAACCATGTGAATTTAATGGTGGTATAGCGACCGCAGGTCAGGTTAGGGAACCTGATCGTTTCATTTTTTAGCAGGAAGTGCTGTTTGAGAAACTACAGCGTAATACCGGATACTGCCGGCTGACCCGGAGGTCTGCCGACAGTATTTCGGAAAACTCCCGCCGTAAGGCTGTTCCGGTCAATACAATTCAGTAGGAAAAACAATGAATAGAAATGACATTACCATCCGTTTGGAAAAAAGGTTCTGTAAGAACCATATGAAGTTTCGCGTTTAAGCTGTCTTATGCGCTTTCGTAAAAGTGCGGGCCGCAGCGTCCCCGTACATCCCGCCCGCATTTTCAGCCTTTGATACCTTGAGATATCCTGGCTGCAGGCATTCTGATAACAGCCTGACAACGAGTGGCATGGATTTTCCCGGAGGGATCCCGCAATCAGATATGAATCGTAATGATGACACAATTTTTCATTCACGGTTTTCTTTGGCGGAACAGCTTTTTTTGCGCCGGCTTCCGGAGAAAAAGGAAGGAAACTGAAGAAAACACTGACTGCATTTTCTTAAAAAAACAAAAAACAAAAAACAAAAAACAAAAAAACAAAAAAACAAAAAAACAGAACCTGCCCCAGAAACAGAAAATCGCTTCCTTAAAACAGCTGTAGCCCAAAAAATCCCGGTAACAGGTTAAAAAAATTCGAATATTAAAAAATATCAGTCAAATAGATTAAATATAATCATTGTAAACTGTTTTTTTAGTGATAAAATAAAGTCAAATGTATTGATTTATTTTAATGGTAAATTTTGTTTGCAGTTATAAATATAATTTATCATCAAAAAACAGACTGTTATCCACACTAACCGAAAAGCCGGTAATAAAAGCGGAAGTAGAACGGATTTCCGCTCACCGGACAAAGGAGAACATAATGAAGAATTTTGACAAATACTCACGTCAGTATTTCATGCCGCCTGTGGCAACCTATGACTGGGTGAAAAAGGATCATATCGACAGGGTTCCGGTATGGTGCTCGGTTGACCTGCGTGACGGTAATCAGGCGTTAATCGAACCTATGGGACTTGATGAAAAGCTCGAATTCTTCAAAATGCTCGTGGACATCGGATTCAAGGAAATCGAGGTGGGATTCCCGGCTGCTTCAGAAACTGAATTTCTGTTCCTGAGAGCTCTTATTGAAAGAGACATGATTCCCGATGACGTGACCATTCAGGTTCTTACCCAGGCAAGAGAACACATCATCAAAAAGACCTTTGAAGCATTAAGAGGAGCTCCTCACGCTGTTGTTCATCTGTACAACTCAACTTCAGTCGCTCAGCGCGAACAGGTGTTCAGAAAGGACAGGGAACAGATCAAGCAGCTTGCCATCGACGGCGCCAGACTGCTCAGGAAGCTTGCGGATGAAACCGAAGGACATTTCTCTTTTGAATACAGTCCTGAAAGCTTTCACGGTACCGAAGTGGATTATGCTCTCGAAGTGTGCAACGCGGTGCTTGACGTATGGCAGCCGAACAGTGAACGCAAGGCTATCATCAACATTCCTGCAACCGTTGAAACCGCAATGCCTCACGTATTTGCAACCCAGATTGAATATCTCTCCAAGAATCTCAAGTACCGTGACAGCGTGGTTCTGAGTCTTCATCCCCACAATGACCGCGGCTGCGGCGTTGCCGATGCCGAACTCGGTCTGCTTGCAGGTGCCGACAGAATCGAAGGTACTCTGTTCGGTAACGGTGAAAGAACCGGTAACGTGGACATCATTACCGTTGCCATGAACATGTTCTCATACGGTATTGATCCGGGACTGGACTTCTCCAACATGCCTCACATCAGGGAAGTGTACGAGAAGCTTACCGGCATGCACGTTTACCAGAGACAGCCTTACGGCGGTGATCTGGTGTTCACCGCCTTCAGCGGTTCTCACCAGGATGCCATTGCCAAAGGCATGAACTGGCGTGAGGAAAAGAAGCAGAAGATCTGGGACGTTCCTTATCTTCCAATCGATCCTGTTGACGTGGGCAGAACCTATGATTCAGACGTTATCAGAATCAACAGCCAGTCAGGAAAGGGCGGTGTGGCCTATATTCTTTCCCATAACTTCTCTCTGAACATTCCGATGAAGATGAGGGAAGAGGTAGGGTATGCCGTTAAGCAGGTGTCCGACGAACGTCACAAGGAACTTTCTCCTCAGCTCGTATATGACATCTTTGCCGAGCACTACATCAACTACACGCCTAATTTCCACATTTCCGAAAGCCACTTCAAGCAGAATGACGGCATCATGGCTGAAACCATCATCTGCTGCGGTGACAAGAAGACCGTGGTTGATGCCAACGGCAACGGCAGACTTGATGCGGTAAGCAACACCATCAAGCAGTATTTCGGTATCAGCTATGAACTGTCTGTTTACGAGGAACACGCCATCTCCAAGGGAACCTCCTCAAAGGCCATGGCCTATGTGGGAATCCTCTGCAACGGCGTAAGCTACTGGGGTGCAGGTCTTGACGAAGACATCATCAAGGCTTCAATAAACGCTCTGGTGGTTGCGGTAAACAAGCTTCCCGAACTGCAGAACAACAGCATTGTCAAGGATGACAGACTGATTGCCATGATTAACTATATTCAGGCGAAGTATCAGGAAATCACTCTTGAAGACATGGCCGAATACTTCCAGCTGTCCGCTCCGTACATTTCAAAGTACATCAAGGACAAGTCAGGAAAGACCTTCGGTGAGCACCTTACCTCAATCCGTCTGAAGAAGGCCAAGACTCTGCTTAAGAACGGCAACATGACGGTTGAAAACATTTCATACGCCATCGGTTATCCGAATGTCGAGCACTTTATCAGGGTATTCAAGAAGTTCTTTGAAATGACTCCGATGCAGTACAGAAATCTTAATCAGAGCATCAAGTAGCAGATACGCATAATCATCTGATGCGGAAAAAAGCGAAGGGCGGAACTTAAGGTTCCGCCCTTCATGTTTTCCGGATGAAGCTCTTTTTCCTAAATCCTGTCTGAAATCCGGCAGGAAGTTCTATACCTGGTAACCGTCTGACACGATATGCAGGAGTCCTATGCGTTCTGCCGTCCGGAACTGCCGTTTCCGCTGTTTCGTGTCAGTTTTTTCAGAATGAACTTCGGTCCACCCTGAGAAATAAAGAGTCCCAGTGTGGTAATCAGACAGGCAATCCAGCCGAGGAGCGACAGCTTTTCTCCCAGGAAGAAATCTGCGGCCAGAGCTGACATGACAGGAGTGATGTAGATGTAGATAATGGAGGTTACGGCTCCGATTTTTTTTACCGAATAGTTCCAGAAGGTAAAGCTTGCAGCCGATGCTATAAAGCCCAGAAATACCAGATTTCCCAGATTCAGCGGTTTGATGAGATTCTCCGGTTCAATGCAGAAGTCGGTCAGGAACATCAGCGGAATCATGTAGATGATACCGTACTCAAAGGATCTTCGGGTAACCGCCGGAGTGCTGTAGCCGAAGGAGTTTATCTTTCTGGTGAATACCGAATACACGGCCCAGACAATACCCGCGGAGACTGACAGAAAGTCACCCAGCGGATTGAATGACAGATTGGCGGAGCCCTTTACACTGAGAAGGACAATGCCTCCGACCGCGGCGAAGAATCCCAGATAGAACCAGAAATCCAGTTTTCTTTCATCCTTGTAGAACAGGTTGGTGACTATGGCGGTGAACATCGGAGTAATGGTCAGAATAATGCCTACATTAACCGCGGTGGTATAGAGCAGGGCGATGTTTTCCACCAGAAAGTAGAGAAAGGGCCCTGTAAAACCCGCCAGGGCAAAATAGAGCTGTTCAGATTTTCTGAACCCCACGCTCCTGAAGGAGATGAGCTTCAGGACAAAAATCGCGATGAAAAATCTGATGAAGAGGACTTCAAGCGGAGTGAAATCCGTAAGCAGCACCTTGGTGGATATGTAGGTCACGCTCCATACGGATACGGTGGTAAAGGCTGCCAGATGCCCTGACAGCCTGTCGGCATTAATCGGTAATTCTTTCATAGTCTGTGCATTCTTCTGTTATTGTTCAGTCTGTGTCGCAGCGGGAGCGGCTGCACGTTATATGTTTTTATTTATGTTTTTTACATGTTTTTCCGGAAGGCTTTCGTCTCCGTAAAAACAGGGCGTCCCTCCGGTTACTTTAGTAGAGAAAACAGGTATCGTCAACAGTGCAGCCTGAATATAAGTGATTATAATTCCTTGCAGGGCGCCAGTCGAAGCCTGCCGGAGACCGGAAACTCTTCACGCACCGTTTTTTCAGATGAATTACGGCTGTTTTTCAGGATGTTCCGTAAGGTTTGCAAAACTGAATCCGTGAAGCTTGAAGCTGTTAATCATGGTTTTGGTCAGAGATATGGTGGAGTCCGGTTCGGTAAGTTCATCGCGGGATATCCAGAAGGCCTCGGCCAGTTCATTTTCATCACGTATGATTGTCGTATCTCCGTCAACTCTGGCCATGAATCCGAAAAGTATGTTGCTGTCGAGTCCCCAGGGCTGAGAACCGCAGTATCTGAGATCCTTGATTTTAAGACCGACTTCCTCCATGGCTTCACGGCAGGCGGTCTGTTCAGGAGTTTCACCTATTTCGCAGAATCCGGCGATGAGGGCAAGGCCCCTGTACGGTCTGTCTTTGTATCGCGTCACCAGAATGCGGTTTCCGTCAGTGATTCCCACGATTACGGCAGGAGCTATTTTCGGGTAGATGACGTTTCCGCAGTGAGGGCAGGTAAGGGCTCTTTCCTTAGAGGAATGAACCGTTTCATGTCCGCACCTGCCGCAGAAGCGGTTGCCTGCATACCAGCTGTAGAGGTGGTAGGCGGTAAAACCCGCAAAGCAGGTGATGCGCGGATTGTCGGATCTCAGCACGGTATTGCTCTGCCAGGAGAAGCCGTCAAGACTCAGAGTGCCGGCATCGCCTGTAAAGAGATAGTATGCTCTGCAGTCTATGGAGAAAAGATAGAGCAGAAGGCTTTTATCGAACAGGCAGGCTTCCGGCAGTTCCAGCTTCTCGCCGGCGCCGTTGCCCCTGATATAGACGCTTCTGTCCCGGAAAGCCAGAACGTAATCGCCGTCCTCAGGTTTTCTTCTGAGAGTGTATTCGTTTCTGAAAATATGTTCGCCTATATCCTGCAGCATCTTCCGCTCCTCTCCAAATCATGCCGGGGTATGATGCGCCGGTGCGTCTTTATTCCGCCGGTGTTCTCATCCGCCGTGATTATTATAACCGTCCTAACAGAGTTCAATAAAGTTTCTGAATATGTCGAGGCCGTTTTCCGTAAGAATGGCTTCCGGATGGAACTGCACTCCGTATATCCGGCGATTCCTGATTTTCAGGGCCATCGGAATGCCGTCTTCGGTTCTGGCCGTGATTTCGGTGTCCTCTGAAGGACTTGTGACCATCAGCGAATGATATCTGGTGGCGCTGAAGCCCTGTCTGAACCCCTGAAAAAGTCTGAAATCAGGCTCGAAGAACACATCCGAATTCTTGCCGTGACACGGGTACGGAGCTCTGGTGACATCCGCTCCGAAGAATTCGGCGATGCACTGCATGCCGAGACAGATACCGAAGATCGGGTGTGTATCTTTGTAGCGGTCGATAACCTCCATGCTGATGCCTGAATTTTCAGGTGAACCCCAGCCCGGAGAAATGATGATTCTGCTGAAAGAGAGTTCTGCGATTTCCTCCATGGTGAGCTCGTCGTTTTTAATTACCACCGGATGTTCGCCCAGAATCTTCAGGTACTGGACAATGTTGTAGGTGAAGGAATCGTAATTATCGATAACTAGCATATTTCCACCTCAAAGATTCCTCTTACTGAATTCATGCAGAATACCGCATCTGCTTTCATGAGATCCTCTGGATGGAGAATTCTTTCCTTAAGCTTTCCTTCGGCAAGAAGCTTCTGACGCATCACGCCGTTGAGAAGACCGCAGGCAGGCGGCGGAGTGAACATTTCGGTGCCGATTCTCACCGCCACGTTGGTGTAGGTGCCCTCGGTGATTTCATTTCTTTCATTGACGCGTATTTCCTCAAAGAACTCCTTCGGATAAGGACTTCTTACCGTGGTCTTGTGGTAGAGGAACGGATTGCGTGAATCAACGTGTCCCTTTATGACGACCTTCGGTTTCAGGGCCGGGGCCGGAATGTTTCTGGTGGTGACGGCATAGTGACCGTCACGGAACAGTTCTATGCGGGTGACGATGCCTTCCGGAAATTCAAAATCATCAAGTCCGGCATTCCATTTAAAGCCCAGCTCGTCCGCGGATTTTCTGAGTCTCTTAAGATGAAGATCACGGTCTCCGGTGCCGGTTTCAATCAGGGAAAAATCAGTCCGCAGGAATCCTGCCTTGGTTATGGTTTCGTTCCATTCATCCCCGGCGGTTGAATCATAGGTGATGGCTCCCCCCGCGAAATATCTGAAACATTTTTCGTCATGACGCTTCTGCAGTATTCTGATAGGTACCGAGAATACGGCCTCGTCTCCGTGAATGAAGGCGATGGCTCCGCAGTAGACGTCGCGGCTGTACGGTTCGGCTTCGGCAATCACCCTCATGGTTGATACCTTGGGAGCTCCGGTTATGGAACCGCAGGGATAGATGGCCTTAATCACGTCATAAAGAGTCACGTCGTCACGGAGTTCCGCCGATATTTCGGAGGTCATCTGAAAGAGAGTAGGGTGCTCTTCAACTTCAAACAGTCTGTCTGCCTTTACGGTGCCGTCTTTTGCCACAATTCCCAGATCATTGCGGAGCAGATCCACGATCATGATGTTTTCGGCTCTGTTTTTGGTGTCGGTGGCCAGAAATTCACGGTGACGTGCGTCCTCCTCGGGAGTATCTCCGCGTCTTACGGTTCCCTTCATCGGTTTGGTGAGAATGTTTCGGCCCCTGATTTTAAAGAAAAGTTCGGGGGAGAAGGACATGACGGTTTCATGTCTGTTTCTGATGAAGGCATTGTACGGGGTTTTCTGTTTAGGGAGCAGATATTCGTACAGTTCGTTATCGGAAAGGTTGGTTTCAAGAAGAGAAGGATATGTATAGTTGACTTCGTAGGTGATGCCGTCAAGTATCTTTTCCTTAATGAATTCAATTTTCCTTTCGTATTCTTCGCGACTGATTAACGGCCTGAGAAAAATTCCCGGAGGCATGTCGGAACAGCCGTTTTTCTGAGCGGCGTCAGCGTTTTCGCGGGAGAAATCCGCTTCGCGGAGATTCCGCGGCTGCTTTCTCCAGGCTTCAAAGTAGACCAGAGGCATTCCTTCGCGGCTCCGGTTCATGAGGTCGTATCTCATGTATCCCAGCAGCCAGTATCCGTCCTTCTGCAGGGCTTCGACCCTGTCCAGTGCTTTTTTCACATCATCCGGACTGAAGATTTCAATTATTTCATCCGGATCCGAAAAGTATTTATCAGCGTATATTTGCATTTTTTTTGTTTAGTTATTCTATGACTTCTGCTTTTGCTGTCTGCATGATTCTCTGCTTTAAAACAGCGTGGTTATTGTACAACACAGTATTACGGATATGTGAAAAAACAGCCTGAAACAGGCAATTATTTTTGAGAGAAACGGTGAAGACCGGACCAACGCCGGGAAAGATGAAAAAATAGCCGAAAATTATTGAATCGCCTTAATTTTTATATATAATTTAATTAAGGTGATTTAGTTTTTAGGAGTAGGGTATGACAATGTTTGTTCCTGCACCAATCTTTGGCGGTATTTCTGAGAAAGAAGCAAACTTTGTGGATAGGCTAGTCAGATTTATAATCGACTTCCCTGCATGGACTTGTATCGGAATGTTTCTTGCGTATATATATGGTATTGCGGTCTTTGATCAAAACCCTAAAGCTTTTTTAGATAGTTGTGGACCATATGAGTTCTGGTTTCATGAGTTTCTGTTTTTCTCTTTAGTTGGATTGTATTGGTCGCGACATTTCTATGCATGGTTGTGGCGTATATTTAAGAAAGTGTTTCACATAACTGCGGTATACTAGAATTCAGATTTTGTTTATAAGCTCGCTTCGGCGGGCTTTTTTATTGGGAGAACGGTAATGGCTGAAGCGTATGTTAGTATAGGTGCAAATACTGGAAATTTTATTCAGTCAATTTCAGAGATCAGTCAAACGATATACAACGTTCAGCATGATGTTAGTTCGACAGTCGTAAATATAAATTCTGATTTTACAGATTTATCCAGACAGGCTGATAAAGTAGGCAAAGATATAACTGATGGTTTTACTGCATCAGCGGAGGCGATAAAACAAGCAGGTGATTCCGCAAAGAAATCAGAAGAAGCAAATCCTGCGTTTTTGAGAAATGCGAAACACATGGAACACGTCATTATCGATGTTTTGAGTATATTCATCATGGTTATGTTAAATTTATATGAAGTCAGGTGAGAATCTTTTATTGGATTTATGAATTATCTGAAGGAGAAGCTTGTGTCAAAGAATCTTGTGATTTTTTATTCCCGTGCCGGATTAAACTACGTGTCAGGTGAAGTCAGGTACATTGACAGGGGGAATACCGAGGTGGCCGTTGATTTCATCCTCAACGTTATTGATGCGGACGTGTTCAGAATTGAAACCGTTAAGGAATACAGCACGGATTATTACGAATGCACCGAAGAGGCAAAGATTGAAAAGAAGGCTGCTCTTCGTCCGGAGCTCAGGAATTATCTTGCCGACATCAGCGGTTATGACAATATCTTCGTATGCGGTCCGTGCTGGTGGTCAACCTATCCGATGGCCGTGTTTTCACAGCTGGAAAAACTGGACTGGAACGGAAAGAAGGTTTATCCGCTGATGACCCATGAAGGTTCAGGACTCGGCCGCTCGGAAGATGATCTGAAAAAGATCTGTGCAGGTGCCGATGTTAAACCAGGACTTGCGGTTTACGGCGGTCACGTGGAGGAATCTCAGGATATCATCAGAAACTGGATAGAATCCTCTCTGAAAGAATAGTTGTGGCGATGGACAAGGCGGTGATTATGAATGATATTGTTCTGGAACCGGTGGAAAATACCGATCTGAATATAGCTGAAATGGCTGAATTTGCGGCTTCAATATGGAGAGAATACTGGACTTCCATTCTTCCTGAAGGTCAGGCTGAATACATGATTGAAAAATTTCAGTCGAAAGAGGCCATGAAAAGACAGGTCGAATCAGAGAAGTACAGCTATTTCTACATAGTTGCGGACGGTAATCGCGCCGGATATACCGGACTCAGCTGCCGTGACGGTTATCTGTTTCTTTCCAAACTCTATATTCTGAAGGACTTCCGACATCAGCATGTCGCCACCCGAGCCTTTCCCTTTATAGTGGATTTTGCGAAAAAACACGGTTACGACCGTATTGTTCTTACGGTTTACAAAGGTAACGTCAATGCCATCAGAGCATATGAAAAGCTGAACTTCAGAAAAACTGATGCCACTGTTACCGATATCGGCAGCGGCTATGTCATGGATGACTACATCATGGAGTACAGATGTACCGATTAATCTAAACTGCTGTTTTCTTAAAAAATGGAGGCGTACTGTGAAATTCATCGTACATCCCGGTTTTATACAGTGTTTCCATCCGTTATGACGTATCCTTCGTCATTTCTTCATGGTTCATATTTACGATGAAGCCTCAGTCTTTGTCAAAATTGCGAACTTCAATCTTTTTCAGAGAATCTTCATATGACAGTTTTTGTCTTCTGCAGAATTCAGCCATAATCATTTCCACCTGAAACTCATTGAATTCCAGATTGATGGTCCCGGTTCCTGAGGATTTATCGATAAGTCCTTTCCAGTCTGCCGGCAGTGGGCTGCTTTTCGCATCCGTTACGGATAAGTGCAGATCAATTGAGAAAGACAGTCTTCCGATGTCATAGAATTTTTTCCAGCTGCTGAGTCCGGCAACCGAGCTGTCGTATATTCTGCGTTTTCCCGCAACTCTTGAGACGTCAAGAAGACTGTCTGAGGTGACAGCCATGATTCCTGTCTGATCTCCGAAAATGATGATTCCGTCGCCGAAGCAGAAAAAGGAATTCTTGTTCTGAATGTATCTGCCTTTTTTGTAGGCTCTTTCGATTTCCTTCGGATTCAGATGTCCGTCATTCCCGCGGTACATGTTTTCCAGCCATTCCACGTATGCGGAAGAAGTGATGATGTCTCCGAGTCTTTTGAATGCCATGAACAGCCTGTATCCGACAAAGGTGCAAAACAGCATGAGAGGAGGTACGCAGAACAGGGAGGTTTTTAATGATATCGCCAGAAAAACTCCGGCAGCAGCTCCGATAAAGCAGGCGGTGATGGATTTTTCAGAGAATTTGCGGTTGGCCGGCACCAGACTTCTGAGAACCTGTTTCAGAGGAGTCTCATCGCCTTTCTGAAAGAAATCACGCTGCTGATAAAGTTCAAACTTCTTCTGCCATTCTTCCGAGCCGTAATACTCTCCGGCTGTGATTTTTTCGATGGCCTTATCCGTTTCCAGTCCTTGCTTTTTTTCATACTGATAAACGGCATACATGGTTACACAGGCCGTAATGATCGCCACGCATGAATAGCTGATAAGTTCTTCCATATATATGTTCCTCCGTCCGCCGTATTCTGTTTCTCAGAGCCGAGACCTCATTATATAGACATCTCATTCCGGAATAAACATGCGTTTTTATCCGTGAGGATTTTATGATAACCGGATACGGTTATTCAGAAGAACAGGTGTTTCGTCAGAAAGACTGTCGGAAGAGAAGGCTGTTTTTACGTAAATGCCTGAAAATTCAAGGATAAATTTAATATTTAATAAGGCCATTTGATACGTTTTTTGCAAAAAACGGCAGGTGATTTTTCATAGAATAAAGAGTCAAGGGGAAAGGCGGTATCCTCTCCGATACTCTCCTTGGTACCGCTGTTTTCCCCGGTTTTTTTATTGTATCGCTGCTGTTTTTCAGGCGGCTTTATATTTTAATCTGGTTCTGCCACGTTTTCTGACTTTGAACCGGTTTATACCCGGACTGATTCAGCCGCTTTCTGAACATGATGCGGTTCCGTTTCCGGAATGTCACGGCAGAACGTATATGCCGGTTATTCAGTAATGAAGCATGCGGGCTTCAGGTTTGCGGAGCTGTTTCTTCTGCCTGAGGTCTTTGGCAGCACCTGAAATTTAAAGGGAGCTGCGCCGATTTCCATTGTGCGTAGTAGTATTTTCCGGAGATCCGCGGCTCTCTTTAACAGTCTTTCATGTCCGTAAGGAAAATTCGGTTGGGCGGTCAGTCTGCAGTGCAGGCAGTGTTATGTTAATGCTCTGCTTTATCTTCAGGTTCATTTTCCGGCTTTTTTACCATAAACGGATGAGTCACGCCGGTTCTATCCGCAGAATGCATACTGCTGTTTTCCGGATTTCAGGCATAAAAGCCTCTTTCTTTTCCATAAAACATTTCAACTTTCATTCTTCCAAAGAATATCTCAATCATGATGTTGTCATGAGTAGTAGCTTTTCTGGACATGCTTTGGATTAGGTTATAAGTTTTGAACCTTTGCCATAAAGAGAGCAAATGAAATCCTAAAAATAATCAGTAGTGTACAGGTCGTTTTGCTATGTCCGCATCCCGGTGCGTTTTTTAATGGTAGAATGGAGTATTACCCGAGAATGCTTCTGCCATAACAGGCTTCGCACTTTTCCGTGGTCGGGTTACCTTCGCGGGCTTATGCTGGAAATTACGCAAACATAACAGGACTTTAAATTGGAGCAGCCATTATATGACATTGCCATTATAGGTTTGGGACCTGCGGGGTCCACCCTGGCAAGACTACTTCCCGATAATCTTAAAATCATAGCTTTTGATAAGAAGAATGACGGAGAAGCCAGCTTTAAAAAACCGTGTGCCGGAATGCTTTCACACTACGGGCAGGAATGCTTTGCCAAATACGGTCTGACTCTTCCCGACGATGTTCTGGTTACCCAGTTGTTTTCAGCAAAGGTCATTGATCTTAAACATGACAGTGTCAGGAATTATCGCAGGCTCTACATAAACATGGACAGGCACCGTTTTGACCTGTGGCTTAAGTCCATGATTCCAGAATATGTCGACATACACGATTCCGTTTTATGCAGGTCTCTGGTAAAAACAGACGACTGCTACGAAATCACCGTCCTCGAGAATCATCAGGAAATAAAATATAGGGCAAAATATGTTATCGGTGCTGACGGTGCCGGCTCAATGGTAAGAAAATTCCTGTTCCCCGAACACCGAATTAAAACCTACATGTCCATACAGCAGTGGTTTCCTGCCAGAGCAGGGGATCCGTCTTATTCTCTGATTTTTGACGGAGACCTTACCGACAGCTATGCCTGGGGACTCAATAAGAATGAGTATTATGTTTTCGGGGGAGCCTATCCAATGAAACATGCCCGGGAAAAATTTGAAGAGATGAAACGCAGGCTTAAAGCTTACGGTTATGAGTTCGACAATCCGGTAAAGACCGAAGCCTGTCTGGTGCTGAGTCCTTCATCCCTTAAGCAGTTATGCTATGGCCGGGATAACTGTTTTCTTATAGGTGAGGCTGCGGGCTTCATCAGCCCGTCATCCCTTGAGGGGATAAGTTACGCCATTGAAAGTGCCTATAAGCTCGGAGAGCTGTTTAACCATCAAAAGCAGGTATCGGTAAAGGATTACAGAAAAGCAGTCTTTTCCCTGAGACTTAAACTTGCCGTAAAAATGATAAAGAGGCATTTTATCATGGGAGCATTTCTGCGAAGAGTCATTATGCTTTCAGGATTGGGTGCCATCAGCATGATTACCGCTAAACCGGGAAAAACAGGAAAGAACGGCAAAGCTGAGTAAGGCTGTTATCCTTAAAATAAACAGCACGGGATTAGGGCGTGAGGAATCAGGACGATTTTCTTTAACCGAATGACAACCTCCCGATTTTATTTGTTAAATTATGTACCGGGAGTTTTTCAGACATTTTAAGATACATGCAATTTACGGAGTTTGGTTAACTCACCGCATTACCTGTCTAAACACGGAGCCGGATGGGTTTTCTCTTTATAAAGCATCTAAGCCAAAAGGATCCTTCTTGGTAAACTTGCGTTTTTTCCATCCGTTTATATCACAGAACCAGTTCCACAACGGTATGAATATCTTTTCCACTATCCAGAGTATCAGGACAATAACTGAGAATAATCCGATTAGTCCCATCATGGATATTATGACGCATGCCTCAAACCCGACGTCCTTACCGCATATCAGGTACAGCGGGGTGCCTATAAGCATAGTAACCACGGTACAAATTCCCTCCGGACTTGACATTATCCATGAAATGAATAGAAGAATTAGAGATATTATGATTATAAACAGTATTAATCCGATCATGTCCCATACCTCTGTCACTGTTAATAATTCCTGGGGCGTATTTATAACCCTGTACCAAACAATAGAGATTCTGATTAAATTATAATCAATGCTGTAATAGATTACAAATAAATCGCAATTAATATTTCTATGTATGTGATTAGATTAATGTTTGTAAATTGAAAGAGCTCTGTTTGCCATGAGCCGGAGCGTTAATGTAACAATCATCATGATTCGTGAGAGTGAGAAGATAACCACCGTCATTAAAGAGTTTAATCCCAACCTGACTTAATAAACGTGTTGAGCGGAATGCAGTGAAGCAGTCATGCTTGAACTAAGGATCACTTAGCGGAATTAATTATCCCTTTATATTAAAATATTGAATAGAGGGACAATTATGAAAAAGAAAAACCATTATTCACAGGAATTTATTAAAACAGCTGTTGACAGAGTTAATTCAGGAGTTACTCAGAGGTGGCAAAAGAATTAGGGATCAATGCTCAAACATTAAGCAGATGGTGCATTAGAGCCAAAAACAATATGAGCAGTGAACAGATTTCAGAAGTTGGGGAAATCATCCGCTTAAAGAAAGAATTGGCAAAAGCAAAGGCGGAGAATGAATTCCTAAAAAAAGCTGCAGCGTTCTTTGCAAAGAGCCTGTAGCAAAGTACGCATTCATAAAGAAATGCAAAGACGACAGGCTGATAGGCAGAGGTACCAACATAACCATCAGAAGAGCGGTTGAACTGTTGGAAATCAGTGTCAGTGGCTTTTATAAATGGTTAAATGATGACGACAAAGAACATCGGGATGGTGTAATTCATACTGAGTTTGAAGTTGTCATTGCTGTTAAAGAAGTTGTTAGGGCCTCAAATGGTGAGGTTCCCGGTGCAGTAAGGCTGCACCATGAATTGAACAGAAAAGGCTTTAAGGTTTCTCATAAACGTCTTGTTTCGATAATGAGAAAAAACGGCTTCTACCATAAATACCACCGTAAGTACGTCGTTACTACGGACAGTAATCATAACCTTGCCATGGCAGAAAATCTGGTAAACAGGGAATTCAATTCATTCAAAGTAAACGAAGCATGGTGTGGTGATATTACATACATACCTACGGATGAAGGCTGGCTTTATCTGGCCTCAGTCGTAGATTTATGTTCCCGCTGTCTCGTCGGCTATAAGTTTGGTGCAACCATGGATACTGACTTGATTTGTGGTGCCTTACTGATGGCCGTTAAGGAAGAAAAACCGACTGTAGGCAAGATCTTTCATTATGACCAGGGTTCTCAATATTGCTCTTACCAATTTCAGGAACTTCTGAAATCCAAGGGGGGCAGATGTTCAATGAGCAGAAGAGGCCAATGTTGGGACAATGCGGTAGCAGAATCATTCTGGGCCACATTAAAGCGGGAGTGTTTACCTGTAAACAGAAAATTCTCGTCACAAAGTGAAGGAATAAAGAAGATAATCAACTGGATTTCGTATTATAATGGCTTCAGACCGCATTCATCATTGGGGATGCTGTCTCCTTATCAATACAGAAACAGGGTTTCATATTGATTTTAGGCAACATCTTAGGGGATAAATTATTCCGCTATCTAACATCTGTTCCATCCCGCATGGGGATTTTCAAAGGATTAAAAGGGGATTTCAATAAAGATGGTTGCGGGGGCCGGATTTGAACCAACGACCTTCGGGTTATGAGCCCGACGAGCTACCAGACTGCTCCACCCCGCGTCAAACTGAAGTGTGCTTATAATAACACTTTTTTCTGTATTTGCAAGAAATTATAAAAAAAAATCCGAATTTATGTATTTTTGCCGATTTTTTATACGAAAACACTGGTATTCAAGGCTTGGGCGAAACGGGAAAACAGAAATAATCAGTCAGGATCGTCAAAGATTCAGAATGTGTTTTTATTACTCAGTTGAAGTTCATCCGCAGACACCATACTTATCTACAGGACTGGGCAGGTTCTCAGTCTGAGAACATTTCCGGAAAGAGATACAGGGACACATGAAAAAACGTTATGCACCGGGACGGAAAATGATAAATGACAGCTGTCAGTAATATTGTGAATAACCTGATACTAAAAGTGAGATTCTGTTGATAATCCGGACTGTCGCTGAGACAGATGGTTGCGGGGGCCGGATTTGAACCAACGACCTTCGGGTTATGAGCCCGACGAGCTACCAGACTGCTCCACCCCGCGTTAAACGAAACAGGCATAATGTTAACACAAAAAAACCTAATTGCAACCCATTTAGAAAAAAAAGTCCGTTCTGGTGCTTAAACGCCTTATATTTGAGCAATCTGAACATGATGTGTACAATTTGCAGGTGTTTCAGATGTTATGACAGGTGTGGCACCTGTCGGAGTGGCGTAAAATGAATCCGGCTGTCCGGTAAAGCAATCTCTGTTTTCAGACAATTTCCTTTTGAATTAAGGAATTTCTTTATAATTTTTTTTCTTTGATAAAATCAGCATATTCAGACGGCAAATTTTTACAAATAAGCTATAATTAACCGGACGATATGAGGAGATTTACAAGATGACTACATACGCAGTGATATCCGACGTTCACGGTAATGCCGACAATCTGGAAATGGCGCTGAAGGTGGCTGAGGCCAATAATGCCGATTTTCTGATTTTTCTGGGGGATTTTCTGAACCACGGTCCCCGCAACGGACTGCCGTCAGATTATGATCCGATGTATATCGTAAAACTGCTGAATTCGGTAAAGGAAAAGATTATTGCCGTGAGAGGCAACTGTGACAGCGAGGTGGACTCCAATCTGCTGGAATTTCCGATAGACGCCACCTACAATACCCTGGTCATCAACGGACGCAAGGCTTTCATGACTCACGGACACCGCTATGACGAAACCGATGCCGAGTACATCGGTCTTGGAGAAGGAGACATCTTCATGAGCGGTCATACGCACTGTCCGGTACTCAAAAAGAGTCGCGGAGGCATTTACATTCTCAATCCCGGATCCATAACCTTTCCGCGCGGGGGCAGCGACAGGAGCATGGCGGTGATTGACGATAACGGAATTTCGTTAAGGGATCTGAACAATAACGTTGTTGAGGAAATCAGATTCTGAAAATCCATGCCGCAGACGGAAAGCTGACGGCTGCGGATTTGAGATGAACTGCCGGAGACGGCAGGCTGATGAAATGATTATGGAAGGCTGAGAAGTGTTTAATTTTTTTGAGAAGTTAATATCTCCGTTTTCAGAAGATCCGGTGGAAAAACCGCCAAGAGGTTTTTTCAGGTTTGTCTGGTTTTTTGCCAGAGACATCAGATGGTTCCTTCTGGTAATCTCCGTACTGGCTGCCGTCATCGGAGCGGGGGAGGCCTTTCTCTTCTATTTCATCGGTCTTTTCGTGGATATCCTTTCAGAAACTGAACCCGGAGCCGTCTTTGCCGAACACCGGGGCGTGTTCATTCTGTTCGGTACCATGACCCTGATTCTGCTTCCGGCCTGCATTACCCTGCATGCTCTCCTTCTTAATCAGACCGTACGAGTCAATTTCCCGATGCGCATGCGCTACAGGATGCACCGTTATCTCCTGAGACAGAGTCTTTCGTATTTTGCGGAGGAGTTTTCCGGAAGGGTATCCCAGAAACTGATGCAGACCGCACTCAGTCTGAGGGACACCGTACTCAAGTTTGCCAACGTCATCGTGCATATTCTGGTGTATTTTGTCACCATGATGGCGGTTCTGGCCGAAACCGACCTTTATCTCATGCTGATAATGCTGGTCTGGTTCACCGTTTATCTCTTCCTGATGTATTACTTCATTCCCCGCCTCAGCCGTTTAAGCAATGACAATGCCGAAAAGAGATCCCTGATGGTGGGCGGTATCGTGGACAGCTATGCCAACATCCAGACCGTGAAGCTCTTTTCCCAGTATTCCCGCGAGGAATCCTATGCCCGCGGAAACATGCAGGCATGCGTCGATTCCGAATACGGCATGATGCGCATGGTTACAAGATTCAATGTCAGTGTGCAGATTATCAACTATCTGCTGATCTCTGCCCTGGTTCTGGCTTCCGTAAGACTCTGGTCTCAGGGGGTCGTGCCGGTCGGAGCCGTTGCCGTGTCTCTGGGACTTGCCATAAGGACAGCCAATCTTTCCCAGTGGGTGATGTGGGAAGTGGGCATGCTTTTTGAAAATGTCGGTAATGTTCTCAACGGTATCGAGGCTCTTTCCCGTCCTATAGACATAAATGATCCGGAAACACCTGTGAAATCAAACAATCTTAACGGCGACATCTGTTTTAAGGACGTGGTGTTTGCCTACAATCCGAAGGTCAGGGTGTTCAACGGTCTCAATCTGCACATCAGAAAAGGTGAGCGCATCGGTATCGTCGGACCTTCAGGCAGCGGTAAATCAACTCTGGTGAACCTGCTCTTGAGGCTTTACGAGGTTAATTCTGGCTCCATAACCATTGACGGTGTTGATATCAGAAACATGTCTCAGGACGAGCTTCACCAGTCGGTAGCCATGGTGACTCAGGATACCTCTCTGCTTCACCGTTCCGTCAGGGACAACATTTCCTACGGCAGATCGGCCGATACCAAGGGCGAGGAGCTTGAGGTACTGGTCAGAGCCGCCGCCGATCAGGCCAGAGCCACGGATTTTATCGAGCTTCTGAGCGACTCTCAGGGCAACAGCGGTTTTGACACTCAGGTGGGCGAACGCGGCGTAAGACTTTCGGGCGGACAGCGCCAGAGAATAGCCATTGCCCGCGTGATTCTTAAAAACGCGCCTATTCTGATTCTGGATGAGGCCACATCCGCTCTTGATTCTGAAGTGGAGGCCGCCATTAAAGACAATCTGGAAGGACTTATGGAAAACAGAACCGTTATCGCCATAGCCCACAGACTTTCAACAATTGCCTCCATGGATCGTCTTATCGTTCTGTCAGGCGGGGAAATCATCGAGCAGGGGACACACAGGGAACTTCTGGAGAAGAAGGGGGTTTATGCCCGTCTCTGGCAGAAGCAGACCGACGGTTTCCTCGGCCTTAAATGATTTTTTCGGAACCGCACTGAGAATCGCTTGTTCTTTTTCCTGTCAGAAATCAGTCATTGAGGCTCTGACAGTCTGAACCGCGTTTCGGACCAATGCCTGCGGTACGGCGGTGTTCTGTCTCTGTGACGCGGAAATGGAATTCCCTCGTAATCACTGATGTCCGCTGATGGATAAAGAAGTACCGCATGTCGTGAAAACGGCTGCTGAATATTTAAAAGATTCATATTGATTTTTCCTTGTTTTACAACACTTGAAGATGATTTATTTGTTATCTTTCAGGTTCTATAAAAAATTGTGAAATGCTTCCTGTTTTGGAGTACAATAACACCAGTTTTAAAACGATAACTTCGGAGACTGAGATGAGTGAAATAAGCAAAGAAGCTGCAATGGTACGTGATGCCCTTATAGCACAGGGGCTTGAAACTCCGCGTATCCCAGTTGAAATGTCTCATGACGAACAGAGAGCCGAAATTGAAAAGCACATGGGTGCCGTAATGGACATCCTTGGTCTCGATCGTTCTGACGACAGCTTAAACCGCACTCCATACCGTATAGCCAAAATGTACGTGAATGAAATTTTTTCCGGTCTTGATTATGCCAACTTTCCTTCAATCACCGTTATTGACAACAAGATGAAGGTCGATGAAATGGTAAAGGTAAGCAATATCACCCTTACCAGTACCTGCGAACATCATTTTGTAACCATTGACGGTAAGGCCAAGGTGGCTTATCTGCCTTCAAGAAAAATTATCGGTCTTTCCAAAATCAATCGTATTGTACAGTTCTTTGCCCGCAGACCGCAGGTTCAGGAACGTCTGACCCAGCAGATTCTTGTTGCGCTTCAGACCCTGCTTGATACTCAGAATGTGGCCGTTACCATTACCGCAACTCACTACTGTGTCAAGTCACGCGGGGTGCAGGATGCCACAAGCGAAACCACCACAACTGCACTGGGCGGTTACTTTAAATTTAATCAGGCTTCCCGTCATGAATTCCTGACCGACTGATGCCAGGTCATGAATCCGGCGAAGACGAAATAATCATAAAAACAATAAATTAAAGAATAATAAAGACTATGAACTGCCACAGCCCCGAGAGGTCTGTGGCTATTTACGATAGTTTATAAGAAGAAAGACCTGCATGAGAGTTCCGACGTGTGTTTATAAGAAAAAACGGAACATGGTACAGGCGGAACATTTGGATTTACGTGTATGAAAAATAAAAAGACCGGTTTCCTTTATGCGGCCGGGATGCTCATCGTGATACTGGCCATGGGGCTGTATTACGTGTATGTACTTGATCTGAACCGTCACAGAAAGGTATCCGATTCCTACAGGTACTATTATCTGGACAAGAAGCTGAGATTCTGGAACAAGTATCAGAGCATGTATGTTATTCCCGGTCATGTATATGACACTACCATTGAACGTCCGTACTTTCTGGAAAAGAGCGGTGTTTCAGCTCCGGAAAGTGACGGTTCAGGCATGAACTTCAGCGACAGTACGGCTCTTATCTTCAAGATGTACAAGAACCCGGACAGACTTTACGTGTATTTCCGTCTGAAGTCGGAAATGGGGCATACCATGATTACGGTCGGAAGTCATTCAACCGCCTATCTGGATGAACCCGGCAGCTATGAGATTTACATTCCCGTTGAACCGGAGTTCATAGACGACAATCCGGGAACGGTAAACCGCGTGCCCGTAAGCACCTCTCTGCCTGTAAGCATCTACGCTCTGGCCATAACCGCAAAAAAATCAGTTCCGGAATACTACGGACAGTACAGCCTGAGCAGAATAACTGTTGAAGATTATCCGGAACCTGAAGTCCGGTAACGGATGATGTTTTTGGAAAATCCGGATTTTTAAGGTTCGGATTTAAGCCGGAGGCGACGGTAAGTCACTGATTCGGTGTTTTTTGTTTTTTTGGCATAAAAAAATGGACAGAAATAATTATTTTATAACTCTGCTGGTTCCTGTTTACAACGAACATGAATCAATAAACAGTTTCTACGATGAAGTTACCAGAACTCTTCATGAAATTGAAGGTCACTACGAAATCCTGTTCGTGAATGACGGCAGCAAGGATGATACCGTACAGATTATCAAAAAGCTGATCGCCAGGGATTCCCGCGTGGCTCTGGTTAACCTTTCACGCAACTTCGGCAAGGAAGCTGCCATGACCGCAGGTCTCAGGCATGCCTCAGGCGACGCGGTGATTCCTATCGACGTGGATCTTCAGGACCCTCCGGAACTGATTATCGAATTCGTGAAGGCCTGGCTGGACAAGGGATACGACATGGTATACGGCATCAGGGTTGACCGTTCTCAGGATACTCCTTTAAAGAGACTCACCGCAGGCGCCTTCTACAGAGTGTTCAACGTGATGACCAACAAGGTGCACATTCCGGTGAATGCGGGGGACTTCCGTCTGATTGACCGCAGGGTTATCGATGCCATAAATCAGCTCCCTGAAAGAAACAGATTTATGAAGGGCATCTTCGCCTGGGCCGGTTTCTCATCCTACGGCATTCCTTATGAAAGACCGGAAAGACATGAGGGTTCCTCCAAGTTCAATTACTGGAAGCTGTGGAATTTCGCTCTCGACGGTATCGTGAGCTTCTCCAGCATGCCTCTCAGAATATGGAGCTATATCGGCGGGGTGCTGGCGGTAATCGCTTCCTGCTACATGGTATACATCATCAGCAAGACCCTGATTCTCGGTAATAACGTTCCGGGCTATGCTTCAACCATGTGCGCCATCCTGTTCCTGGGCTCCGTACAGCTGATTTCCATCGGTATTCTCGGTGAATACGTATCCCGTATATTTATCGAGGTCAAGAACAGACCGGTATATATTCTGGAAAATATCTACCGCAACTCCAAATCTTCCGTAAGCCACGGCGAGACAAAGGAAGTTGAACTGTCGGAAGAAGCTGCGGACATCAACGAAAGCAGACAGTAGCCGCATTATTTCGGAGACAGGCAATGAGCTTAACCATGAGTAACGGCGGAATAGCCGCCATTCTGAGAAGCGGGGAATTCTGGAGAATCGTCAGATTCGCGTTTATCGGCGGTCTCGCGACTCTGGTGGATCTGGCCGTGACCGTTCTGATGTTTCAGGTGGTAAAGCCTGAAGGCGTCGGCTCTTTTCTGGGAATGCTGGCGGGATTGGCCGGCATCTCATATGATGCGGCAGGTCTCTGCGGGAGCGTAGGCACCTATTTTGAAGAGATTGTATCGGCAGTAAGTTTTTCCACTGCCTTCCTGGTGTCCTTCTTCGGTCACACCAGGGTAACCTTCAGAAAGAAGGGCTCGGCTTCAGTTTTCATCAGACTGATGATTCTGTCGGTGGCCACTCTGTTCTTAAGGGCTCTGCTGATAAATCTGATGAAGAACGGCCTTGGTCTGTACGGATACGTTCCGGTAATCACCGCCATGGTGATTGTTACAGCATCGACATATGCTGGTTCAAAGTTCTGGGTTTTCAGCAAGGCCAGGGACATCGGGGAGGATGATCTCCCGGAAAAGAGTCGGAACGGCGACGGATTAAGCGGCGTGAAAGACAGATAAAAAACTGCGAATGTGTCCGAATCCGTGTCGGACGGACATATAAAACCGTTATCCGTAAAGAACCGCGGAAGAGTATCTGCAGATAACGGCAATAAAAGATTAGATAAAAATAAAGTTTCGGATAATAACAAATAACAATAAAGACAAGAGAACATTGTTTATCGGTATTCATAAAAACGTTATACATACATAATGAATAAGATAAACCTGTAGCGTTCCGGCATGTTCCGGGCGTGATATTAGACTTGAAGTGGTAGAAGTGTAAAACCGGCTCATTGACATGCATAATAATATAAATAATGAAAAAACATACAGAAGTAATTCCAGGGCGGTTTCCACTCCCGTGTACGGGTGGAACAGAACATGGGATTGTTCTTATACAAAAAACAGTTATTCCGGTGTGTTTTCCGGAAAGGATCAGACTTCATCCCCGGATAATCTCAACAGGGGATTCAGCTGGGGAAGATTTTTCAGAACAGACATTCTGAACAGAAGGGTAAGCGAGTCCTTATGGATTATTCTGCTCTTTTTACTGTCCAGACTGGTGCTGTTTTCCATTATCTATCTGGGGAACGTGCATTATCCTCCGGAAATCAATTATATCCACGAACCGGTATTCAGCAGTATGGTGACCGACACCATGAACATCATGTGTCAGTTCGACTGCGGCTGGTTTGAAACCGTGGCCCGCGACGGCTACGCTCCGGTTCCGCAGAATCTTACTACGGGACACGCCGCCAACTGGGCTTTCCTGCCGGGGTATCCGATGACCGGCCGTCTGGCTGCCATGGTATTCGGCGAGAATTATCTGGCGGGGCTGCTTGCCGTGAGCAATCTGGCTTTCCTTCTGGCGCTGTTCCTCTGGAACAACTATCTGAAGGTGCTTGGTTTTTCACGTCCGGCACGTGACATTTCCACCGTGCTGCTCTGTTTCCTGCCGTATTCAATCTACTTCATGGCTCCTTACTCCGAGAGTCTTTTCCTGGTATTCTCCATTCTGGCGTTTACCTTCCTCAGCAGAAAGAACTTTCTGATGGCTGGGCTTGTGGCCATGGGCATGACGGCCACCAGAAACGTGGGCGTGATGTTCGTGTTCCCGCTGCTTCTTGCAGGAATCATGGAATACGGATTCAGAAATCTCTTTACCTTCAACAGAAACAATCTGAAGCTGATACTCGGTATCATGTGCGTGCCTCTGCCTATGTTCATTTATCAGAACTATCTGTATAACCTTACCGGTGACAGCTTTGCCTTCATGCACATCCAGTGGGCGTGGGGACGTTCCATGGGAAATCCGGTAAAATACGTGATAGACGGGCTGATGACCGGCGGCTACAAGGAATACTTCAGTATCGTGATTATCCTGAGTCTGCCGCTCGTATGGTACCTGTTCAGGAAAAAGTACTATGCCGAGGCTCTTTATTTCGCCATCAGCATTCTGATTCCGATAATGACCGGGGTTAACGCCTTCCCGAGATACATGTTCTGCATGCTTCCGTGTCTGCTGACCTTTACGCTCATTGCCAGAAACAGCAGTACGGCAAGATGTCTTCTGCCGGTGGTGTTTGCCCTGTTCAGCGTGTTCTTTGCCATGGCGTGGGGACACTACAAGTTCTTCGTGATTTAATCTGCAGACGGACTTTCAGGTGTTATTGATCTGACAGGGGGCTTTTCAGATGTTCTGAAAAGCCCCTGTTTTTTAATGTGATGACGGAACATTTTTATCAGCCGGCCTGATATCAGGCTGTAATGTTCCCGTCATAATGTTTCTGCCGGTTTGTTGTTGCCGGTTTTTGTGGTATATTTAGCCGGTAATTTCAGCCTTTTTCGGCTAACATGATAATCATCAAAAGGATTTCTGTAATGAACATAGCTCTGGGAATAGAGTACAACGGACAGGCATATAAGGGGTTTCAGCGTCAGAAAAACTTTGACAGCGTTCAGGAAAGAATTGAGAAGGCCTTAAGCAGAGTGGCCGGAACCGAAATTGAAACCTTCTGCGCCGGGCGTACCGATGCCGGTGTTCACGCTACCGGACAGGTGGTAAACTTCATGACGGACGCGGTAAGGCCGGAACATGCCTGGATGCTGGGAACCAACGTTTTTCTGCCTGAGGATATCAGCGTCAAATGGGTGAAGCAGACCACCGATGATTTTCATGCAAGATTTTCGGCAACGGCGAGACGCTATCGTTACGTCATTCTCAACAACCGCAGCCGTCCCGGAATTCTTTCCGGAAAGGTGTCCCACTACTATCACGGCATTCTTAATGAAAAGGCCATGCACGAGGCGGCTCAGTGTCTTGTCGGCGAACATGACTTTACCAGCTTCAGGGCGGCAGGATGCGAAAGCAGAACTCCCTGGCGCAATGTTCACAGAGTTGAGGTAAGCCGCATCGGGGACTACGTGATTGTCGACATAACCGCCAACGCGTTTCTGCTCCACATGGTCAGAAACATCGTGGGCTCCCTGCTTGAGGTGGGGTATGAAAGACAGCCGGTGGAATGGATGGCTGAAGTGTTTGCCGGTCTGGACAGAACCAAGGCGGGGCCTACCGCCCAGCCGGACGGACTTTATCTTGTGGATGTGACTTATCCAGAGGATTTCGGTATGCCGAAAAACACCAATCTCGGTCCGTTCCTTCTTCTGTAAACGAGCTTAAATCAAGGCCCGGAAGGGCTTTACACAGTTTAATCACATTTATGATAATGTTATAAATCACTGCCTGAACCGGCCACCGGAGTTACAGGTACGTAAAAAGTTAACCACAGCCGGTTTCAGACAGTGATGAAAAAGTTAGCTAAAAAAATGTCTGATTGGTGTATTTTTGAACGAAAAAATAATAAAAAAGCTTGATTTATTTTAATTCACAACTTTATACCCCAAAAGTGTGAATAAGCCTAAAACCTTGATACATCTCAAAAAATATTGATAAAAATACGATTTTTTACGAATCCGGAGCACGAATTTTAAAAATCGATATTGATAAAATTTATTCTTTTATGCAGTCCCCGTAAACATCTCGAACGCTGCCTGAAACAGGCGTTTTCACATCCGGTTTACGAGCTTTCCCGAAAAAAAATCAGAAAAACGGCACTGCTTTTGAAAAAAAAACGGCAGTACCGTATCCGCAGAATTCCGAAACATGTTTCCGACAGAAATAATCTCTGTCCCTGCCGGATACGTAAAAACACAAACGTATGGTTCTTCCGCACAGTCCGGTCTGCTGAATGCCGGAGTGCCGGAACCTCATCTCCCAGCGGAGGACGGGACGCTGAGGGAAATACTCTCAATCCCCTGAAAATAAAGGCTTTTTCCCCCTTCTCATTATTCACCTTCCCGGTCACCGGGATTGAAACTTATACCTGACATGATACGTAAGCATGGAAAAACATACCTGATACGCCGTTATGCCGAAACAGCTCCGGTACTCCAGCAGAAACCGCGGGAAGCAGGGGATTTTCATCAGAAAAAATTGAATCATCACGATTATATATTTTTAAATATGAAATAAATATATAAAAATAATAATTTTGATAAAAGCGTTTTCATGACATCAGCATCATGCCGCATGTCTGCACTGTTCAAAATCTGTACAGAAAAAGTTTTTATGTTCAAAGGTACGCAGACGGAATTATGACGAATATTTTTTATTTTTTCGAGTTTAATTATTTTTAATAATCAATAGGTGAAACAGCTTTTTTTTTGAAGAGTTTTTGTGCGGTCTGCTGAATTTTTATCCATTCTGATAATATTTTTCACTGTAGAATCATGATCTGAAACACATGATTTAACGCGTGTAAAAATAAAGTGAAATCATATCAGTGATTATATATTATTTATATCAATAAGCCTTCAAAAATATGTTAAATTAGTATATTACGGCTGAAAATGTACTAAAATCTTTTGATTTGTCTAAAATTAATGCGATACAGATCAATATTCATGAAAACGTTTTATGCTATCTTAAAAACGTAAAAAGTTAAATTGATGTAAAAAAGTGGAGATTTTGTTTGATATTCATCAATTTTTCTTTTTGTTTAAGGATAGACGGAGTAATTATTAATGATCTTAAATAATTTTAAGGTAAAACTTCTCAGTTTTGCCGTGTCTTCTGCTGTACTGGCACTGGCCGCAAACGTGGCCCATGCCAGGAATTATGAAGGTGAAATGGTTATAATTCAGCCGTTTCAGTGGACTTATGAAAATATAGCAAAAGAATGTACTGAGTATCTCGGACCTGCCGGATTCGACGGTGTGCAGATTTCCCAGGCGGCGGAGCATAAGAAGGTTGACGGTAAATGGTGGGGAATATACCAGCCGGTAAATTTCAAGAATTTTAATACCACCGCAGGCAGTGAACAGCAGCTTAAAGCCCTGATAAAGACCTGTAACGATGCAGGTGTCAGGGTGTTTGCCGATGCCGTAATCAATCAGAGAGCAAGTGACGGCGTCAGTACCGGCGGTTCCTCCTTCAGTGCCTATAACTATCCGGACGGATTTACAAGTGAGGACTTCCATCACAACAACTGCTCCATCGGAAACCGTTATGACAATGCATGGATAGTCAGAAACTGCGATCTGAGCGGTATGCCGGATCATGCAACGGATAACAGCAGTACTCAGGATAAGATAGCTGATTACTTCGTCAGTCTTCTGGACATGGGAATATACGGCTTCCGTATAGACGCCGCAAAACACATCAAATACGATGACATCAATGCCATTATGGAAAAAACCGCGGCCAAAGCCGGAAAGAGACCTCCGATTTACATGGAGGTTATCGGCAATCCCGGCAATGAGGCTGATGACATTCAGCCGGACAAGTATGCCTGGATTGATAATGCCGTAGTAACTGATTTCAGTTATGTTGACAGAATCAAGGAAACATTCAACGGCAGCGGTTATGCCAAGGCGCTTACTTTCGGACTGTCTCATGTTGATGCCGAAGACGCGGAAGTATTTATTAATAATCATGATGATGAATGGGGCCGTGCATCTGCGGGCAGTTATTCAATCAAGTCTCAGAACAATCCTGATTATCATCTGGCCCAGTCATGGCTCGTCGTATGGCCTTTAGGCAAGGTAAGACAGATTTATTCCGGATATCAGTTCCCGGTAAAAGACGACAACGGTTTCCGTATAAGCGATGATACCCATGACCAGGCGGGTCCGCAGGGGGCGCCCCGCTGTGAAGGCGGCTGGCTGTGTCAGCACCGTGTACCGTTTGTTCTCAATTCTCCGAGATTTGCCAGAGCCACCAGAGGTACCGGAGTTACATCCAAGGGTTTTGATGACGGAGCTTTATGGTTTAACAGAGGAAGCAGGGGGTTCTACGCTCAGAATACCACCGGTAATGCCGTAACCCATACCTTCACGGTTGAAGTACCTGACGGAGAGTACTGCGATATCCTGGGAGCACCGGATCCTAAGAACAATCCATGCGGCTCTGATGTTACCGTAAGCGGCGGAAAGGTTACCTTTACCATACCGGCCAAAACGGCCGTGGCTATCTGTACCGATGAACAGTGGTGCGGAAAGGGCGTTTCTCCGTGCGAAAGCGATCCGACAGGAGCAGCCTGCGTATGTAAGGATGAAACTACGGTTAACGGGGTGTGCGTAAGCTGGTGTAATTCTCATTCATCAAATGAAGAATGCGCCTGTGTCCTGAATCCGAATGATGCCGGCTGTCAGGCTGATATTGAGCAGACAAAGGGTAAACTCTGTTACGTAGGCACTTCAAACAAGTGGACTCAGGAACCTCTGACCTATAACCGTAAAACAGGTTTCTGGACCCTTGGCCTTACTCTTGACGGCAAGGGGGATACCGACGGCGCTCAGCGCTTTAAGGTTACCGACGGCTGTTCATGGGACGGTACCGTTTACGGTTCATCCGGAGTTGCCGGCAGACTTGCCGTAAATACATCAGCCACCGGAGATGAACCGGTTTCATTGGTGGGAAATTATATTCTTTCCATCAATGACAGAACCATGGAGTACTCCTTCACTCAGGCCGGCGGCAATCAGCCTCCTGTCGCATCATTCACTTCGACGGTTAACGGTCTCTCTGTTTCCTTTGACAATACTTCAACCGATCCTGAAGATGATGAGCTGACCTACAGCTGGAATTTCGGTAACGGCATGACCTCTGCTGAAAAATCTCCGGACGTGACTTATGAGGCTGCAGGTAAATATACGGTTACCTTAAAGGTTACGGATTCAGCCGGTAATACAGATACTCATACTCAGGACGTAACAGTGACTGTTCCGGGTAAATACGCAAAGGTTGCCCTGAGAGGTTCCCACAATAATTACGGGACTGATTTACTTGCAAAAAGCGGCAGAGCTTCAGAATGGGAGGGAACATTTGAATTCAGTGATACCACCAAATTCAAGCTTGAAGCACTGCCGTTATCCAGGGATCAGTGTATTTTCCTCGGCGGCAGTGCAGGTGAGGCTCTGACTGCTTCAGGCGGCTTTATAACCCTTCCGGCAGGAAATTATATTATCAGTTTCAATGAAGAGACCAGGGTTCTCAGTGTAACTGATGTGCACCAGGACTGTGATTCGGATTCCGACGGCTGCGTGCCGGATCCGTGTGCTGAAAATCCTTCACTGTGCGAGGAGGATCCCTGTGAAAAGGATCCTTCACAGTGTGCATCCGATACCAGAAAGTACTGTGATACCGACGGAACAACCGGTAACTGTCAGAACAGTGACTATGCATATCCGTTCCTCGGTGCCGAATATACCAAATCAGCCACTGTTTTCAGAATCTGGTCTCCTGATTCAGCCAACGTAAGCGTAACCGTTGACGGTCAGACATATGCGATGAGCAGGACCAATATCAGCGGATATACCGATGTTTATGAAGTAACTGTTGACGGTGATCTTGACGGAAAGGAATATCAGTTTAAGGTAAACGGCAGTGATGTCCGCGATCCGTACGGCAAAATGGTGCCTAAAACCGACTATAAGGGAGAAGGTTTTGCCGCAGGCAGCAATAAGAATATTGTTATGAACATGCGTGATACCGATCTGAAGGACGGCTGGGCTCCGCGTCCTGAATTCAGGAACAGAGAGGATGCCGTACTTTATGAAGTTCATGTACGTGACTTTACCATCGACAGAAGTTCCGGAGTTTCCGATGAAAACCGTGGCCGTTATTTAGGCATGGTTGAAACCGGAACAACAAATGCCGGGGGGCAGAAAACAGGTATTGATCACCTTAAGGAACTCGGAATAACTCATGTTCAGCTTATGCCTGTATATGATTTCGGAACCTGTTCAGATGTGGATTCACAGGATTCATCATGCTACAACTGGGGTTATGATCCCGTAAACTTCAACGTTCCTGAAGATCGCTACACTTCCGTATTCGGTTCTGAAAACTACAAGCAGAAGGTTAAGGAATTCAAGACCATGGTTAATGAATTCCACAAAAACGGCATTCGTGTAATTATGGATGTGGTATATAACCATACCTACAGCAAGGACGTATTCGGCAGAATTACCGGTAAGTACTATACTGCAATTGACCTGTCAGGCTGCAGTAACTCCACCGATCCGAAGAATGCCATGGTAAGCCGTTTCATCCGTGATTCACTTGAGTACTGGGCTTCCGAATACAATATCGACGGCTTCCGTTTTGACCTGGTCGGTATTTTTGATGTCGATAATTTCAAAGAATGGGGTGAATACCTGAACAACAAGTATCCCGGCCGTAATTTCCTGATTTACGGTGAACCGTGGAACGGTTATGCCACCGATCCTTCAGAAAGCACCCGTGTGAGACTTGGAACAATCAGAAATGCCGCAAGCGGTCACGTGGGCGTGTTTAACGGTAAATACCGTGAATGTCTCAAGGGCAGCAGTGACAGTGCGGCAGGCGGCTTCCTCTTCAACCAAACTTATTCTGACGTTGGTGATGTTGATGGAAACTTTGGTTGCGTAATGGCCGGTATTAAGGGAGGTGTAGGCAACAGCACCAATACCTGGACTCCGCTGTTTGCGGCAGATCCTGAACAGGCTGTTCAGTACATTACCGCTCACGATAATTTAATCTGGGCTGATAAGATTACCAAAATGGGAATTTCCGGTGACTACGCCAAACGTCTGCAGTCATATGGTAACGGGGTGGTTTTAGTCAGTCAGGGTATTCCGTTCCTTCATGAAGGTGATGAATTCGGACGTACCAAGAATATGAATGAAAATTCATATAACAGTACGGACGGATCCAATGATATAGACTGGAATCTTAAGTCTCAGAACATGAGTACCTTCAATTACTACAGGGATATGATTGCCATGCGCAGGGCTCATCCTGCATTCCGTATGACCACCAGGGAGCAGATTGAGCAGAACATAACCGGTGAGGATGTTAACGGTGCGGTTGTTGTTACCATCAACGGCGGAGCCGTAGGTGATTCATGGAACACCATCAAGATGGTTATCAACAGCGGTAACAACATTGAAATATCCGGTGTTGACGGATGGTCAAAGAAGGTTCACGGAGTAACGGTCAATGGAGACGGTACTCAGGGAACCAGTGTTGCTGAAGGCTCAGCTGTAACCATCTGGTACAGACAGTAATACACAAAAACAGTCGGGGGAATATCCTCCGGCTTTTTAAAGAGGTAAAAAATGTTTAATCTTAACAAGTTAACCGTCGCACTTCTGACATCAGCAGCAGTTACTGCCTGCGGCGGCGGTTCATCATCTCAGGAACCCGGTGACGTTACCGAATATTCACTGGAGGTTCATGTAAACGGCCAGTTGAACCAGACTTCCGCAAAGGCATTACAGTCTGCCGGTTCATCCGTATATACGGTTTGTCTGGATACAGATCTCGATAATTCATGTGCAGGTGAGGCTACTGAACGTCAGACGGATGCCGGAGGTTTCGCCCTTATTGAATGGAATACCGGTACGGTCAGCAGGGAGACCGCGCAGGGCGGTATCGTGCTTGCCTATCCGACTGACGGATCAACCGAGGAAGTACTGAAGTATCAGCTTAACAGACAGAAAACAAAGTCTGAAAATAACGGAAAGGTTGTTTATACTCCACTGGAACTTAATGCCGTTTCCAATATTCAGAGAATTCTGGGACAGAGCGATTTTGCAGATACCATCGGTGCTCCTGAAAACACTGACTTCGCAGCACTTGATCCAAACGGTTCCGCCGTGCTTAAAGTCCTGCTGAATTCATTTTCAGGACTGGGTTTCGGTTCAAAGGATACCGATAATCTTGACAGAGTTCTGCTCAGAACACTGATCCGTAATGCCTATAAGGTTCTTGCCGAAGCCGTGAATCAGTCTGGTGATTATGATGCCATAGTAGAGAAGGTTCTTGAGAATTACAGAGCCGACGATACTTCCAGTCCGTTCCATGATTTGATTCCGGAACCTGCGCCCGGCCCGTATCCTGCAGCCGGTTTTGATTATGTTACGGATAAGTGTTCAGTAACCTTTACCAATAAATCCACTGCAGCTGAAGGAAAGACTTTAAGTTATGTCTGGAAGTTCGGTGACGGTCAGACATCTACCGAGAAGAATCCGGTTCATGATTACATGAAGTCGGGAACATACGGAGTTACACTTGTAGTTACCGACTCTGTTCTTAAGAATGAGACTTCCAGAAATGTTGCCGTAAGCTGTGAGGATAATCCTCAGCCCGGCAATCATCCGCCTGTTGCCGAATTCATTGTGAGTACTGACGGGCTGAAAGTTTCATTCATCAATGCCTCATCTGATCCTGACGGAGACGTTCTCAGCTATTTGTGGGATTTCGGTGACGGAACAACATCTCAGGAGCAGGATCCTGTTCATACCTACGAATCCGTCAGTACCTTTACCGTTAAACTGACGGTAAAGGATAAGGAGTATGAGGATGTAAAGAAAATGAATATTTTTATAACGGGACCTCTGCCTCCGGAACCGAACAATCCTCCAGTCGCCAAATTCACCGTCAATGATTTATCAGGCGGTCTGGTAGAATTTAAAAATGAGTCAACTGATCCGGATGCCGGAGATGTACTCAGCTACAGATGGAATTTTGGAGACGGGGCGGAATCAGTGGAATTATCACCACGCCATCAGTATGCGGTATCCGGTGATTACAGGGTTTCTCTGACAGCATGTGACGGTAAGGAATGTTCAGATGCGGTAACCGAGAGCATTCACGTCAGCGTCAGTCCTGATCCGGGACCTTTTCCTTCCGTGGATTTCTCATATGAAATTAAGGATAACGGAACAGTACAGTTTACCGTTAAGTCAGATGACGGTGATGATGGTATTTCATATATGTGGAACTTCGGAGACGGAGCCTCATCTACTGAAAAGAATCCTTCTCACACCTATACTGAATTCGGGACATATACAGTGGTTCTGACTGTTAGTGACGGGACAAAATCCGGATCAAAATCAGTCAGCATTACGATAAAGGATCCTGATGATGTCAAACTTGACTGTACCCTTTAAGGTCACCTAATCATAATTCCAGTTAAAAACCGGGCGTGCCCGGTTTTTTTTTTGTGAGCTGTCCACACGAGATGAACTGCGTGCATATTCACGATGAGCTAGTTATTGAAGCCAATCCTCGAATGAGCCTCGATGCTGTATGTGAACAGATGGGACGTACACCACCATGGGCTGACGGGCTCATTCTTGATGCTGCAGGCTACATCACCGAGTTCTATAAGAAAGATTAACAATCACTTAATCGAGATCTTAGTCGGTAACTTGGTCGGTCACTACCGATCAAGTTGTCTTTGACTCGATTGCCATGATTGAACATTTTATTTCAGCTTTTTCCCTACAACAGCACATTCTTTTTTACAGAAGCATATGCCATATGTAAGAACTGCTTTTATGTCATTCCTTTTAATATACGGATCGGCATATTTCTTTTGAATTATCTGCTCAACGGCATCCTGAGCAATAAGCACTTTATCTTCGTTTTCATCTGAAGTCTGCTTAAGTTCCATAATTACGATAACGCCTCTGTTCTTTAGAGACTTGATTATCAAATCGATATAGCCGTTTCCTGACTCAAAATTGGATTTCTGCTCTGCAATGAGAGACGTGCCGTTTACCAATAATCCGTTCATGAAGCCGTGATAGTAGTTTTCCTTCGGAGCATTGACTGAAAAATCTCTGATTGAAACGTATTTGCCAAGGAGCGTGTTAAGGTTATCCTGAACTTTTTCGGCATCACCTTCAAACAAAACTTTTACCAGTTCACCTGTGCTTGTTTTCATGACGGAATTGGTCTTAAAAAACGCAAGAATTTTATCTCTGAAACAGTCTCTTATTTCTTCATTAGGAATGTACAGGCTGTATTCATTCTTTTTTGATGAACGGTATGTAGGATCAAAGGTGAGATACCCGGTATAAAGCAGCAGAGTCCAGAAGTCATTTATGTCATGGTTCTGCAAATCACCGTAGCACAGCGCCGCTCTTACTTCTGCGGTTATTGATTTACCATCCAGAAGGTCCTGCATCAGATCAACGTCTTCAGGCTCGATAAAGCCCATGAATTCTTCGATAACATCGTTACCGCTGGTATTTATCCAATAGTTGCCGGCCTGAATTAGGTTTTTGTTTTCACTCAGCTTTTCATAATTGTCATTGCAGAAGGACATTACATCCCATGGGCAGTACATGTGAGTTGTTCCGAAATGGTATCCGTCGTAATTATTTTTTACTTCATCATAATAGTCAGTGAAACCGTAATATGACAAAACTTCGTGAGTCTCTTCTTTGGTAAAACCGATTCCCTGGGATATGTCTTTTTTTCCGGAATCAAGAATCGAGCATACCATGAGATTATTGAGCCCGGTGAAAATACTTTCCTTTGCCGCCCTTAAACATCCGGTAAGCACTGCTCTGCCCAGATACGTATTTGTTTTTAAGGTGTCGTTATAAAAAGGACTGATAAGATCTATCATTTCATCGTAGTAGCCATGATAAGCTGCTTTGGCAATAGGCACATCATATTCGTCAATCAGAATTATCGGTTTTATCTTATGATGTGCTTCGAGAAGACAGGAAAGCGTCTGAAGGGATCCGGTCAGATAAGATTTATTGGTTCTGTCTGTAAGCTTTTCATAATTACTCAGATTGGCATACTGTTCTTTCTGTTTGTCGGATAATTCCTTACTGGCAGACAGATATTCAAACTGCAGTGCCAATCTGTATATCAGAGTAGCAAACTGATTATACGCATCATTAAAATTCTGATGAACGATGGTTTTAAAAGACATAAAGATTACCGGAAACTTCCCCATGTATTCACTGCAGAATTCCTTGTCCTCAAAGATCTTGGTGTCCTTGAACCATTTCTCCTGAAGTGACACATCACCGGGATTTTCGATATTCAGAAAAAGAAAGTCATAGAAGGTGGACATGGTAAGCGTTTTACCAAAACGTCTCGGTCTCATAATGAGAAAGGCATTGGTAGCTGATTCCTTAAACACGGTTCTGATGAGCGGAGTCTTATCTACGTAATAGCAGTTATTTTCAATAAGCTCATGAAAAAATTCAGTTCCGATACCAATATACTTCAAAATACCGTTCCACCTCTGAATCTGACCATCACCTCTAAAAAGGCCTTTCCCCGGTCCGCTGTTCACGAAGTGATTGAAGCGCAGAAAGGCTCTATCACTGTCATTATCCCATAACGTACTTAATCGTCAACCGCCAACATCTTACTTTTTGATAAGAATATAAGCATAAAGTATCTATCGATGACACGTCCAAAATATCAACACTTAACTTTTTACAAAAAATTTTTTCAAAAACGTCAGATTTTCCCCTCTGCCGTGGCTACATAGTGAAAACAACGTTTTTTGGCTTATCGCGGTTATGCGTGGCAGGAAGCGATTTATTGTTCTCTCCAACTATTTGATGCATCTGGCATTTTGTCTGGATTAAGTAGTTGCTATACCCGAAATTGTACGGGACTATACAGTCAATCGAAGGAGGAAATTTTAATGTTTAAAACCTATATCGGAGGCAATTCAATGGAATTAAATAATCAGAATACCGTAACGGAACAGGACGGCTCAAGAAAGAATGAGATCCCGATGAATCAGCGTTACACCTTATCACTTAACGAGGCAGGTCAGTATTTCCACATTGGCGTTAAGAGACTGAGACGTCTTGCTGAGTGCAACATCGGTAACTTTTCCGTCAGGTACGGCCACAAAAAAAGAACTGTAAAATTTTATGAAGGCCGGAAATTGATTCTTTTAGTTCAGATTATCCGCTGCACCGTAATTCATGAAGATCAAACTGAACAGAAATTATTTTGAATTTCTAAAGATCCCGGGCATGCTTTTTTTTATATTTTAACAACATCACAAGAATGATTAACTAAATCAAATGTAATGCGGAATTTCTGATCATTAGTTGTAAATACAACTTGCTTTAAATCATCGCTTTGTTCTTCAATATTAATGGTCTTGGCGCTAAGTATTAATTTCTCAATTTTTAGTTTATCTTCCTCTGAATATGAGGATAAAGGATCTCCAAGCATAATAATGTCTGTGAATAATTGCATTCCACTAAAATGGTAATTATATATTTCAGGGGAACACGACTGATTAGTTATATCTTTTATGCATATACAATCGGGATCTACGTGCCAAAGCATTCTAGACATCCATAGTCTGTGTAATAAAACATGAAAGTTTAGGGTGTAGCGTTGTTTATTTCTTTCAACATCATCAGCACATCTCATTCCATGGACAAGACCTATAGATGGCCACATTGGTGCGTTGCAACCAAGAATATATGCTTTGTTATCTGTGGCTTTCCTAAAGATTTCAAGACATTTTCGGTAATTTTGAATTCTTGTTTGATTATATTTAAAGTAACTACCTTTAATAGCTCCCCAATATAAGGCATCAAGTTTAAAGTAGGTGATGTTAAGCTTTTTATAAAAGAAGGTTACAACATTATAGATATATTCACAAACTTCAGGATTACTAAAATCTAACATATACCAAGGTGCTTCTCTCCATCCTTCGTAGGTTACAGTTGAGGAGCAAAGAGGATTTCCATTTTTATCTTTTACTAGCCAATCTTGGTGGTTTTTAAAAATTGATGATTCAGTGGAACAAATAAAAGGGGCTATCCATATAGCAGCTTTCTTTCCAGTATTGTTAATTTTATGGACAAGCTCCTCTAAGCCTAATGAAAATTTGGATGCAGAAAAGTCTAGCCAATCTCCCATGTGGTTTTGGTAACCATCATCTATTAGTAGATAGTCTAAAGAATCAAAATTTTTTAATTCATTAAGGTTTTGAATTACTAATTGCTCGTTTACATCCGCATAATAGCTATACCATGAACACCAGCCTGTTGGAGTTTTATTAGGAATCTGAATGGAAAGATTGTTGTTTATATATTTAGCAAATTTGCATTTTATCGCAAATAAAGAGGTGTCTTCAATAATTACAAGATTTTCGAGAGAACTATATCCTTTAAAATTTTCAGTGTCCATTACCGCTTCTAAAGTTCCATCTGGATATACTCTAAAGAAACCTTGAAACTTATTACAAGTAGAGAATCCAACTAAAATCCAACTGTTATTTGATTTATATGCAATATAGTTATAAACAGTTGTGTATCCAAGATCATTTGTTATTCTATATACTGATGAATTGTCAGGACATCTAGCAATACAAGTTGGATTAGCAAAGGTTCCACTATAACAACAGAGCATTTGAAAACCTTCTGCGTAAAATGGAGTGTTAGGATCAGTAACTTTTGTTTTAAAAAGCACTAATTCAGATTGTTTAACATTAAATTCATCAAAAATAAATTCGTTATTATCAATATCAAAGCTAAAATTATTGTCTGATAAGATATCTGATATGTCTTCAATTATGTTATTCATAAGAAAATCCTCTATTTGATAACAACGAGAGATAGGGGATGCAGACAAATTAATTCATATTGTTAAGCCTAAATTCCCTGTAGTTTTTGGTAACTACAATTCGTGAGGAGTAGCACAGTGCTACTCCTTTTTCCTTATTATACCTTGGTTTTCCAAACATTACCCCTTTATTGTACACCTGAATTTTGTCATAATGTAGTTATACCAACGTATTTGGTAACTACATTATGACAGAGACAACTTCATCAGGTATAAAATTATCTTTTCAGACCAAAGGTAACTATAAATACGCTAAGGTACCAGGTATCTCTTACAGGGAAAATGGCAAAATCAGAAAGAAGGGAACTATTGTTATAAATCAGAAGGTTTTGACAAAGGAAGAGAGCAACAACAACTGGCAAAATTAGGATCTTTTACTCAGGAAAATTTTAGAGCTGAGAATTTGACAATTTAGTGGACTGTTTTGATGACAAACTAACTTGGCTGTGACACCAGCCACAGATAGATGTTAACTGTTTGAGAAATCTCAGGCAGTTTTTTTTATTTCACCGGTTTCTCATGAGGCTGATCCGCCACTGTGGAAAATCCGATCCTTGAAATTTAGAAAATACGATCCGCCATCATCCACGAAAAAATGATCCGTCTGGTTGAAAACCTGATCCGCTACAACAAGAATTTATGATCAGGTAAAAATAGAAAAGAGTGTACAAAAATACTACATATTGCACTTTTTCAACTTTTGTGAAGACCAGACCGCAGGTGAGCATATACCAGTGATTGTTACAAACAAGCATGTAATTAAAGATTCTATCACAGGTACTTTGTGTTTCTCTTCGATTGATTCTTCAAATCAAAATAAAGAGCATATCTCAATAACAATAGATAATTTTGAATCTCAATGGATATTGCATCCAAAACAAAATATCGATTTAGCTATTATGCCAATAGCAAACCTATGTAAACAAGCAGAAAACTCACATAAACAACTACTTCGTGCAGCATTATCAAAGAGTTATATACCAAATCAACAGGAAATAATAACTTCTTTTTCAAATATAGAAGATATTACTGTTATCGGTTATCCCGATGGTATTTGGGATTTTCATAACAACAAACCGATAGTAAGAAAAGGAATAACTGCTACGGCATTGCAATATAATTTTCAAAACAAACCAATATTTCTTATAGATGCTGCTATTTTTCCTGGTTCTAGTGGTTCACCTGTCTTTATATTTAATGAGGGGTATTACTATCAAAACAATGCATTAATTCCAGGTTCTAGACTAAAATTAGTCGGAATAGTTTATGCTACTGCCCAGCACTCTATTTCGGGAGATTTAAAAATTGTTGATATTCCGGCGACAAAAACAGTAAAAGCAGAATCTAAAATCCCAAATAATTTAGGCGTAGCTATACATGCCAGAGAATTACTTGCTTTTGAATCAATACTAAAAAATCTTTCGGTATAATGTACAAGGAGGGAGAGAAATATTACTTCATACACCGTTCCTTCCAGGAGTATTTCACGGCGGTGTATTTTGCATCGGGGTTTGATACTAAGCTTATCAACGTGGGCAAGTTCTTTGATACCAATGGTGCCCGTAACTATGACAAGACCTTTGACATGCTTTACGACATGATTCCAAATAAGGTGGAGCGTTTTATCTTTATGCCGTATCTCGAAAAGCTTCTGGCCGGAAAAGGCAGAGAGGCATACTGGTCATTCCTCGAGTCGGTTTTTGGATATCTGTACTATGTATGACTGCGCCACCAACCTGGATTGCCCTCCTTCGGGATATTCGAAACCGTTTCTGTACGAAAAAATTCATAATCTGATTAAACCGGATTTGTTAGACCGAGTGGTTTATTCTGGTGACGTTGATATTTCCATTGAAGCATTGAATAAGGAAATCTACACAGAGCTTTGCGTTCCGTGTGATCCTACGGGAACTGATGTCTACATGGGAGTTGAGCTTCCTATAAGTGCCGTTCGTCAGCATCCGGAAAAATTCCCGAATGTAAGACGTTTGGTAGAGTCTGATGACTTCTTCATGATGCAGGAATACAACAATGTAAAAGCATATTATGAAAAGCTCCGGAGAAGAATTCAGGACGAAGAGGACTCGGATGATTTGTTTGATTAGCTGTATATAGTTTTTAAGCTGGTTTTAACGGTTTTTATGCTAATTATTGTAATTAAATCTTATTACGAGAAACTAAAAGACCAAGGTTGCTTGATTATTTTGTGAAGCAAGATAAAATTGATAACAATAATTGAATTCACACTGCCAAAAGCATCTGTTATATCTAGTATTACGCTGACTTTGATACGAGTTGAAATGTATATCCTCCCCCTTGATATGTAAAGGTTAAAAGAAATACGATGGGCAGAATAGTTGTAAATACCTAAGACAAATCACTTACAGTCAGACCATTCTTTATCGACGATACAACTATACACCTTTATGATAACTAAATAATTGAAAGATAATGAAAAATTTGCTAATTGTTTACATTTATGTCCCGTGGCAAAATATAAAATTTAATAGCAGAGGATTAAGTTTAGTTATTATTTTTATACGTTAAGGAATTTTTATGTATTTGGACTCTGTTGCACAATATATTTTTAATATAAATAATTTTGTTATGGTTAAGAATAATATCGTTTTTGGAGGTAAAGCAATTATTCATGCGTAGACTCTGGACATAGTGAAATATAAATCACATAATCGAGTAGAATTATTGTAATAGTATAAGGCTGTGAGAAAGATGAATTTTCAAGATACGCAATTATGGAAAGAATCAATCGCAAATGAAAACTATGGTCATATTAATCTTAGAGAAAAATTAAAATCTGCGTTTATTCAATCACGAGAAAATGCCAGCTTCGTTTTGAAAAAGATACGTGATGATTTTCCTAATCTTACAGTACATGACATAACTCATGCTGATGGACTTTGGCAAGTGGCAAGTGTAATTGTAGGTGATAAATACCCTGTTTCTCCATTAGAAGCGTTTGTCCTTGGTTGTGCATTTCTTATGCATGATGCAGTTTTATCTTATGATGCTATAGGTGGTATTAAGCATTTGAGATCCTTAAAAGAATGGAAAGATTATTATGAAGATTACCGAAAAGACGATTCGTTAGAAGAAAATGAAAAACTGTTTGAAACAGATTTTATGGCAATTAGATTATTACATGCCAAAAAAGCTGAGGATTTGCATAATCAGTTATTTAAAAGGAGTGATGGCTCAAGTTTTTATTTGATAGAGAATGAGTCACTTCGTGAACATTATGGAACGATTATTAGTCAAATAGCAGGAAGTCACCATTGGAATATTGAAGATGTGGATAAGAAATTTGATATACAGGTACCACCGACATCCGAATATCCGAATGAATGGAGAATAAATCCCTTAAAACTTGCATGTATATTAAGATGTGCTGATGCAGGACATATTGATGATGGGAGAGCTCCAGACTATTTACTAAGATTGTTAAAACTGAATGGAGTTTCAAAAAATCATTGGGTCGCGCAAAATAGACTTTCTCAAATTGATATAGATTTAGGCGATAAAGAAAAGCTAATTATAAAGTCTAATATAAATTTTAAAGAAGAAGATTTCGCAGCATGGAATGTTGCGTACGATGTAGTTCGTATTTTGGATCATGAACTTAAGACGTCTAATGAATTATTGAAAAAAAAGAGTATTGATGAATTTCAAGCGAAGGGTGTTAGCGGGGCAGATTCAAAAGAGGAATTGAGAAAGTATATTAAAACAGAAGGTTGGGAGCCATACGATGCATTTGTTCATATTAGCAATGTTGAGAAACTAATAAAAAATCTTGGAGGAGAAAAACTGTATGGAAAAGAGCACAAACTAGAGATAGTGCTTCGAGAACTAATACAGAATTCAAGGGATGCAATAGTTGCAAGACGATATATAGATGGTGATTTTAATGGAAAAATTCTCATAGAAATAGAAGAAAAAGAAGACGGAACATGGATTTCGGTTATCGACGATGGCGTGGGAATGTCAATATCAACCATAAAGGACTATTTTTTAAATTTTGGTTGTAGTTTTTGGTCCTCGGACTTATCCAAACAGGAATATTCTGGATTGAATTCGTCTGGTTTTAAATCTGTTGGTCAATTTGGAATAGGGTTCTACTCCATATTTATGGTAGCAAAAATCGTAATTGTTGAAAGTAGAAAATTTGATTTATCACTAAATGATAATATAGTGCTTAAATTTTTGAATGGATTATGTTTAAGCCCGATTGTTTCACATAAGAGAGGAGTATCTAACACATCAACGATAGTAAGATTTCTCTTAGATCCTCAAAAAGTTGAGTGGAAAAAGAAATATACTATGAAGCCATCTGTTATAGGATCGATTTCATTTGACGTTCCATATGCTTCAATAATTTCACGTATTGCTGCAGGAATTGATGTTGATGTTTATTATAAAGAACTAGGAAACGAGGAAACAAGAGTTCATTTAGATATAAATAAAATTCGTGAAGGAAGTGATGAATTAAAAGAATGGTTAAAAGATATAACTTATGCTAGATATAGAGATAGCAATTCATATTTGGCATATATAGAGGCAAACTATCAGAGGCTCAGAAGAATTGATATTGATGGCTCATTTTATGGTATCGCCGCAATAAATACATTTTGGAATAATCAGTCTTCATACTTTGATATTTCTTCTGTAGGTGGTCTATCAAACATTGATTGTGGTAATAGTGATTATGTTGGTTGCTTGATATATGAAACAGACACAGCAAGAAGAGACGCTAAAGTTGGAAACATAAACCTTTCTAGGTGGGCGAATGAACAATTATGTATTCTAAAAAATGGCTCGCTTTCTGATAATGATAGACTATTTTTGCCATACGTACTAGGAAAATACGGTATAGATATGACAGATGACATGTTGATGTTGGTTTTTGATGGTGATAGTAGTAATTATTTACGGTGCAATTTTAAGGAATTGATTGTTAATTTAGCCGAGGATAATAAGAAATTCATCATTGGTTTATCTTCAATAAGCAGCAATAGCAGAGCAGATAACTTTTTGGATGTAGAACGTAGTATTCAACAAGTGTCAAAAGATGAGACACTATTTATTCCGATAATGAATAGCGGATTCTTAAGTGTCAAACAAGATGATACAAATTTTCATACAAACTTGCTGTGGTGTATTAATAAAGTATGTAATGACTTGGGATTCAAAGTATCTTCATCTGAAGAAGACAATAAAACAGTTTCGCGTTTTGAAGGAAAAAGAAAAGCTCTAGTTTTAACGTTTTCAAAATGAAATGAATGAGTTTAGTCATTTAACTTATCCTTTCTGGCATTGTACATAAGGACATGAGAACCATCCTGTGGCCATCACAACCATGATAAGAAATAATAGCTCAGACTCAAAGAAAAGGTAGAAAATTATTTAAAAAGGGAGAACAGCTAAATGAATATATCCAAACCTGATTACTAAACGGGACAACTGGCACATAGTACAGAACCCAAACTAACATGAACATCGATATTTATTTAATATCCTCCAAATGATAAGAACCTCTGACGTGAATATCTTTTGGAACAGATTGAACATGATCACGAGTGGTTAGGATATATGAAAGCATTCCACCTTATCAAATTTGTGCAAAAAGTTCTTGCAATGCAAATTAGAAGGTATCGATATAAGAATAGTATTTTGCTATCAATACAATAATTAAAGATATAATCAAAAAATTAATTATTATTTATGTTGTGTATGATGAAGATTCGTTAAATAAAATTATATGATTGGTGCGCAATTAGTATTAACTTAGGGTAAATAATTGATTTATTTGAGAACTTTATTAAAACTACATTACTCAAGCCAACCTTTTTTAAGATAATGATTTTGAATTAACAATTTCAGATGTACTGCATATTTGTTTATACTGAAATATAAATGAGTTTATATTAGAAACAAATTATTAGATATAAACCACCTAAAAGGCTACCTTTATTATTTTTGATTGATAATTGGCAAAGAATAGAGAGATATATATGGGATTATACATAAAAGATACTGATATCGAATTATCCAATTTATTTGAATTGAATCAACCACTATCACCAGAAATTAAAAACAATATAGATAATATTGACTTTATTGCGATACCTAGTAAATATACAGATGGTTCATGTTATTATGCTAAGGAATCTGTTAATTTTATAAAATATTGCAGGCAAAAAGATTTTAATCATTCTTATAAGCTTTTGGATAGTGGCGATGTAAGTGAACTTTCACTTCATTCCTTTGATATTTGGATGCCTATCATTTGGGTTAGTTCCAATGTTTTACTCCCGTTGGCAGTAAGTATGGCTGCAAACTACATACATGATAGAATGAAAGGGCGTGAAAATGAAGATGCCAAAGTTGATATGACATTTATTATAAAATCAAAAGGGAAAAATAAATCATTACACTATAATGGAGATGCCAAAGCATTTAAAAAGTCTTTTGATAAAATTGATTTGAATAAAATGTGAGTTTCATAATGTTACAATATTTTATTAAACATCGCGAACTTCGTCAGGTAACCTATATTTTTAAACAATTAAATTGCCTAAAGGAACGACTATTATTAAATAATTTTGACGATGCGTTTAAAGAATTTGAATCTTGTCAAGTGGCTTTTAATGAAATTGAGTCATTTTCAAAGCAAAACAATGATGAACAATTAGCAAACTCAAATTATGTGTTTAAATGTTATTTCATGTTGTTCTGTCATTTAATGTTATACTTTAATGCATTAAAGAAGAAAAATTATGCAAATTCATGGGTGCTTTTGCAAGATTGCATTGATGACGTTCGTCATATAGGGCGTTTTGCAGAAGAACGATTGGAAGTAACCGAGATATTAAAACTGTTATTAGTGTATGAATCACTGTACCCATATACATTTTTTGCAAGTCCGGAAATTGTAATTGAAAAATCAAAATGTTCTATTTGTGGAAAATCAATGCAGAATCTAGAGTGTGATCATATTAAAGGAAATCTGTATTGGGGAAAAATTGCTAGAGCTCATATTGAGGAAATAAAAACATTGTCCGCTATAAGTATTGTCACTCACCCTGAAAATAAAAGGTGTGTTCTTGAGTTTATTGAAGAAAGCATAACAGAAGTTGAAAAATTTAAAAAAATAGATGAATTCTTAAAACTAGGTCTGCCTTATTTTCAAATGTTTAAAATTAATCCACAATATAAATATATATCAAAAGGATGTATAACAAAAAGAAACGAAAAATGTCCATGTGGAAGTGGCTTAAAATTCAAAAAATGTTGTGGAAAAGAAATGTTTCTCAAATATATTAACTATATTGTTAAACCTGAGTATAAAATTAGATTACACTTTTTTGGCGTGTGAACCAAACTCTGTAAATTACGTATAGCAAAAAATATCGTAAAAACTCCTGAGATATAATTTAACTTATATAATCAGGAGTTTTTCATTATGGTTAAAGAAAAGAAGAACGTCCACCGAATCCAAATGACTGAGGGGAAACGTCAGATCATTCAGCAGCTTCTTCAGGAATATAACGTATGCGTGTAAGCAAATAGGGTTATTTAAAATTGAAGCTCACTGTGCTACTACCACAGTGAGTTTTTGATATTGTAAAGGTTTAGTCCTCGGAAGCTGTTTCAGCCTTACGCAGGTCTTCCAGATTATTTGACCTGCAGTATGCGGGAACCTTGTCTGACCACGGCAGAAGATGACTCATGTTGCTGAGTACGTTCTTCGGTCTTACCGAACTGATTTCCGTAAGAAGCCATTCAAGATATTTGTACGGAGCCAGACCGTTGGCTATCGCTGTCTGGATGATTGTGTAGTATCCGGCACTGACATCGGCTCCGTTCTCCGTGAA
>NZ_JNKD01000015.1:0-54376 GCF_000701925.1 Ruminobacter sp. RM87
ATAAAGTCATCCTTCCATTGGATTTTTCCGGTCTTTTCCCCACCTAAAATTGTACCGACAGCCTTGGTTGAACCTTTTTCACGATAAGAGCGTTTTTTTACTTCATCCCATGCATTTTTATAAGAATACATTGAGAAGCATTTTCCTGATTTCATACAGAGAAGAGATGGTAATTCTGGTTTGGTAACTAACATAATTGGCCTGGATAGATATTAATATAACATATCTAGTATAACATGCAAAAAGAAGAAACACCACTGAAAAAAGGTGTTTCTTTGAATTTTTTTATTGTGTACTTATCTATTCTCGCAAAATTTGGGTTTATCAATGTTGGTGTTAATACTGATAATGTAAACAATGGGTTCCAGCAAGTTATCCATAACATGACGAATTATACCCAGACAATTCATACAACGATAAATAATGTCAATGTTGATATGTCTAGAATGTATAATCAGGTAAATCAATACAACACTCAGATAGTTCAACGGTTCGAGCAGGTCAACAATGCATTGGTCGACATGCGAACCAATGCGGTGACAACAAATAACCACCTTACGAATGTTATAGCAAGACAAGAGCAGCAGATAAATACTCAAACAAGAATCATGGAAGGTACGGCAACTCGGAGCGGACAAATACTTCAGGGGCTACGAGCAAGAATTGGTGCCGGCATTGTTGAATATACAGCAAAGATCGTACAGTCAGGTATCCAGGCTAATAAAGTATACGAGGATATGTCAGCCAAACTCAGTGCACTTACGGGAGATATTGGTTCTGCAAAAGATAAGTTCTGGGAACTTAATGCGCTCGAAGACAAGACTGCAATTGCCACTGACAAGCTTGCTCAGGCGTATCTTACCTTGGGTAATAATGGTCTGAACAGAACTTCTAAGCAGTTAGAAAAATATGCTGCCATTGCTCAAGGCACCAATAAGGATATAACGGGGCTTGCCCAGAACATTAGTAACTTTGTGAACGGTCGTCTTCAGTCGCTGAAGGAGTACGGAATTACGGCTGAGAGGAACGGCAACAAGGTTGTAATGTCTTTCAGAGGTGAAAAGAAGGAGATTGAATCAACCTCAGAAGCATTGGAACAGTATCTTGGGCAATTGGCGGATACGCAGTTCGGTGGAGTTCTTGAAGCAAGAACAGGAACACTGACTGCATCTTTTGAACGACTGCAAAACGCCTGGGGAACTTTGACCACTCGAATCATGGACGGGAGTAATGGTGCCGGCAGTGTTTTAACTGTGTTTGTCGATAATGCTACTGATTTGCTTAATTGGTTTGCTGATTGTTTGACGAATCCTGCCTTTTCCGAGTTCTTCAGCACAATTGCCGAAGGCTGGAAGTCTCTCTTGGATATAGGGAGGGAAAAGCTCTCGGCATTGGGGGATAAGATTTCGGAGTTCTGGAGTGATTCAGGAGCGGCATCTGCTCTCGGGATTGAGAGTATAAGTGATTATTTTACACAGTTCTTCAATTTCGTGCGTGCGAAGAAAAAGCGAGTTTATCTGATGTGGGTATTTTTTAAAAAACAAAAAACCTGAAAACACGTGCGTATAAAGCTTTTGATGTTGTTTCTTTATGTTTCAGACAGAAACATGCAGTGGAAAAATGTCGGTTAAAAGGTAAGACCGAGAACATTTCCGGTATCGGCCAAAAGCTGTTTTGTATAGCACAGAAAATTCTTTAAGTAAGATAATGCGGGGCGTTTTTCAGAAATTCAGCCAGTTCCCGCCGGGCTGCATAAATACGATTTTTAGATTCTGTTTGAACATTATTTAGACTTTTTTCTGATGCGGCAGTGATGTCAGGTAAACGGTTTTTTTATTCACAGTCTGTCATTTTCTGCAGTTAAGATTTAACCGATGTCACCTTTTAATAAAGGTGGTGAAATATTATCAGAGTTTTTTTCCCGGATAATCCCGGAATATTGACTGCATTATGCTCATTTTTAGGATTTGTGGTGGAATTACAAACAGAAAACGGTTTAAAAAAAATCAATCGGACATATGTGTCTGTGTGATCTGTGTTAAAAAAGAAAAGATATTATTTATGTGTATGGAGAATAAAATATAAAAGTCAAGAGTTTAAAAAAAATATTATGCCGTGTTGTACCCTAAAATTGTTTACAGTCATGTCAATAAATTTGTGGATAAGTCTCTAATCACTTGATTTTTAATACTTTTGAAAAATGTAAAAATTTTTATAAATTTTTTGCTTGCATTTTAAAAGTCTAGTGAAATCAATGTGTTTCACACTTTTTTAAATTTGTATATATTAAATTTTCATACATGTGAAACAGAGTAATATTAAATTTCTTTAATTGTTGATATGTTGGGGAATTTTTCATCGTTTGGCCTGCAGAATAGAAAATATTCGCGAGCCTCATGACCGGTGTTTTATGAAAACAGTTTCATATTTTGCGGGTTTCCCGTGTACACTGATATGAAAACGATATATCTTATTCAGTCTGATAATGCTTAAAAAACATCTGTGTTCCTGACTGATGACAGGAATACATCATGAAGAGTTTTATTCGTAAAACGCAGCAACATTTTTTGGAATATGTGACGAATGAGCATTTTTGAACACTCATGAGCATGAGTTATATTTTTCTTTTTCTTCTGTGAAGAATCGCAGTGCATTTAAGTGTGTAATTCATACAGCTTCTGTGAAAATTTAAAGCAGAAAACTATGTCGGCCGGAACGGCATTAAGGTTATGAGGTTAACTGCGGTTTTATGTCGGCGTCTGACAGATTATTTCTGTAGCCGCGGAGGTAAAAAGCCTTTATTTTAACCTGACGTTTCCGTGATGTTCCGTATTTTGCGCATATGCGGATTTATGATTATTGTTTATCGGTGATTTATGGTAAAATTGTGCAACTTATGATTGTTGTCCGGCAATCCGCAGTCTGACTGTCACGGATTGCCTGTTTCTAGTTGATTTATTTTAAGTTTTGCACATATGACTGAGATATCTTCCGAAAATCTTAGCGAGGTTCTCTTCAAACCTCACCGTTCAAGTCTGGAGACTTCTTTCATATCGAATTCAGTTGAAGAACTGCTGCCGAACAGGGACGGAACTCCCCGTCGCTGGTTCAGGGAGCTTCATCGCGACTACTGGAGCTGGATGGGGCTTGATATTCTGGAAATCCAGAAGGCTTTAGCAGATATATCAGGATCAGAGAACAAGAGAACTCGAGAAGGGGTTCTGGATACCGTATATGAATACGGTCCGGGCAACTGGGTTTATGAGTTTTCCATGCTTGCGGAAAAACATTCTTCATATGCGAAAAGTATTGAAGAGGATTCCGGGAAGAAGGAAGAGGCCTTCAAGCACTTCCGTCTGGCCTATCTCTGTTATGCCATGGCAAGCTATCCGCACCTTCAGGGTGACGAAATGGCCAATCATGCGCTGCTGATGAACCATCTGAACTACAAAAAGGCCGCGAGCTATCTTTCCGGTCATTTTGAGATTATCAAGTTCAAATCCGAGGCAGGCGAAGGTACGGCCTATGTTCATACTCCGGACAGGTTTAAGTGTCTGCCGTGCGTAATCATCTGCGGTAACTATATAAATCTGGCTACCGAGTATCTCCGTTTCTACAGAGAGAATCTTTTCCCTAACGGCATTGCCATGATTACGCTGGATCTTCCGGGAATGGGGATGAACACAGGTATTACGCTTTCAGCAAATACCGGCGTGCTGCATGAGGCTGTGCTTGACTATGTGAAGGAAAAGCTCCCTTACATTGATCGTTCACGCATAGGTATCGTTGCTCAGCGTTTCGGCTGTAACTGTGCCGCGCATCTGCTGGCTACTCATTCATCGGACATCAAAGCCGCGTGCATGATAGCTCCGATTGTGAATGACGTGCTTGTGGATCCTGAGCTGCTCAAACTGGCCTCTCCGATTCAGAGAGCCTCCATGTGCAACCGCATGGGGACTGATGCAGCAGAATGGGAGCAGCTGATTCCGAGACTGCAGATTTTTTCAGTGAAGAGACAGGGGCTTCTTTCAGGATTAAAGCTCAGCAAGCCTCTTCTGGTGGTAACCTCAGACAGAAAGTCCATCAGTACCATCGGCGACGCAAAGCTTATAGGAAGCATCAGCGACAAGACTGAATTCATGGAACTGAAGGCGGCAACAGCTTTTGAATTGTTTACCAAGGTAATTGATCAGATAACAGACTGGTTGAAGGAACGGCTTTAAAACTGCCGGATATAATAAATTGAACGCAAAGACTATAGTAGTGAAATTCGGTACCTCCATGCTTACATCCGGTACCAAGCGCCTCGATCCCGCTCATATGATTGAGGTGGTGAGAGTTCTGTCCGTACTGGCAAAGAAAGGACATCATATTGTGGTGGTAAGTTCCGGTGCAGTAGCTGCCGGACGTGAGGTTTTAGGATATCCGGATCTGCCGAGAACCATTGCAAACAAGCAGATGCTGGCTTCCGTAGGACAGACTTTCCTTATGAATACCTGGCAGAAGCTGTTTGAGATTTACGGCCTGCATATCGGTCAGATTCTGCTTACCAGAGCGGATCTCGAGGATCGCGAACGTTTTCTGAATGCCAGAGATACTCTCGGTGCTCTTATTGCCAATGACATTATTCCCGTAATCAATGAGAATGACGCGGTTGCCACTGCGGAAATCAAGGTAGGTGACAACGATAACCTTTCAGCAAGAGTTGCCATTCTGTCAGATGCGGACATGCTTATTCTGCTGACTGACCAGAAAGGTCTCTACACCGCCGATCCCCGTTCAAATCCTGATGCCACCTTAATCAGAACCGTGGAGAAGATTACTCCTGAAATCAAGGCTCTGGCAGGTGACAGCGTCAGCGGTCTCGGTACCGGCGGTATGGCTACCAAGCTTCAGGCTGCGGAAATTGCCACCAGAAGCGGCATTGAGGTTGTAATTGCCTCCGGCGACGATCCGCGCATTATTGAAAGCATTGTTGACAATAACTACGTGGGAACCTCATTCAAGCCTGAAAGTTCACCTCTCGAAGGCAGAAAGGCCTGGATTCTTTCCGGACCTAAACCTAGATGCTCAATCGTGGTTGATGCGGGCGCCGTCAGGGCTCTTACCGCCAACGGTTCAAGTCTGCTTCCTAAGGGCATTACCCGTGTTGAAGGAGATTTTTTACGCGGAGACGTGGTAAACATCAGCAGTGCCGACGGCAGGGTGATAGCTCACGGTATCAGCAGATATACCAGTGCTGAACTCAATGCCATTTCAGGTCACAAGTCTGAAGAGATTGAAAATATTTTAGGTTACGAACATGGCCAGGTTGCGGTTCATCGTGACGATTTAGTAATTTTGGAGTAAAGAAAAAATGGATATGAATTTATTAGGCCAGAGAGCAAAGCAGAGCTCTTATGTTCTGGCATCTCTCTCAACAGCCCGTAAAAACGAAGCTATTTCCAAAATTGCCGATATTCTTCAGGAATCAGTTCAGGAAATACTGGAGGCCAATGCCGTTGACCTTAAGAATGCGCGTGAAAGCGGCATCGGTGAAGCCATGCTTGACCGTCTGATGCTGAATGAAAAGCGTGTGAACGACATTCTCGGAGATATGAGAAAGGTTGTTCTTCTTGACGATCCTGTTGGTGCAGAATATGACAGCAGGGTTCTGCCTAACGGTCTTAAGCTTTTAAAGCGCAGAGTGCCTTTAGGAGTGGTTGGCGTAATCTATGAAGCCAGACCTAACGTAACCGTGGACATTACTTCTCTCTGTCTCAAGACAGGTAACGCATGTATTCTCCGCGGCGGCAGGGAAACCTACAATACCAATGCGGTGATTGTTAAGATCATCCAGAGAGGTCTTGAAGCAGCCGGACTTCCTGCAGCTTCCGTTCAGTATATTGAAAATCCGGATCGTGCGTACGTAACCGAACTGCTGCATCTGGACAAGTACGTGGACATGATTATTCCACGCGGCGGTGCCAAGCTCCACATGCTCTGCAAGCATGAAAGCACCATCCCTGTAATCATCGGCGGATTCGGTGTCGGTCATATCTTCGTGGATGAATCAGCAGATCAGGAAAGAGCTCTGGACGTTATCGAAAACTCCAAGATTCAGAAGCCTAGTGCCTGCAACAGTGTTGATACCATTCTTGTTCATAAGAATATTGCATCTTCCTTCATTCCCAAGCTCGCCGCCCGTATGACTGAAAAGAAGGTGAGAATGGTATGCCACGGTGAAGCTCTGCCTCTGGCATCATCAGTTGCCGGCAGCATGGTTACCGAAGGTAAGGAAGAGGATTTTGCCACCGAATGGCTTTCTCTCTGCATGAACGTGACCATTGTCGACGGTCTGGATCAGGTTATTGCTCATATGCAGAAGTATGAGGCCTGCCATTCAGATGCCATTCTGACAAACGATCACGCCAACGCTCTGAGATTCGTAAATGAAGCTGGTTCTGCATGTGCCTACGTAAATGCTTCCACCCGTTTCTCTGACGGTGCCCAGTTCGGTCTCGGTGCCGAAGTTGCCATTTCCACTCAGAAGCTCCATGCCAGAGGTCCTATGGGACTGGTTGAGCTTACCAGCTACAAGTGGATTATTGAAGGTGATTACGTCGTTCGCAGCTAATCCTCAGTATGCATGATAACGATAAAGGGATTTACGTATTCGTAAATCCCTTTATGTTTTTCTGGTCCTGTCTAACTCTTCTGACGTCCGGTAAAGTTAAGGAACAGCCAGGATCTTATGCGGTTTTTAAGCGACAGATGCTGCGGCTTATACATGCCTGCATCCTTAAACTTCTTTAGCAGCGGCCAGGTGTAAACGTACCATTCCTTCTTACGTGCGCCGTTATCTGAGTGAATGGGTTCGGTAACTGCGAACTTGAAGAATCTGTAGGCCATTCTTCTGTTTACGTATTTTCTGGAAAGGCAGGACATTTCCTTATCCTTAAATTCCTTCAGTATGAGTTCAGCCACCATGAAGTTGTTCATGATGATTTTTTCTGAGAGAGAGGTTTTTACGGCAGAACCGCTTCTGTCTCTGTAATAATAGAGTCGTTCTGGTACATACGCTATTTTTTTGGTGCGGTACATGATTTTGTATATGTATACCACATCCTCTCCAATGGCAATGTTTTCCGGGAAGGAGATGTCGTTTATCAAGTCCCTTCGAAAGATCTTGTTGGGAGTATATATCTTTATATCGAGTTTTTTGGTGACGAAGTTTTCAAAGACGTTGTCATGGTAATTCGGCGCCACCGGAGCTGTGCTGAGAAGTTTTTTGTCTCTTGCGATTTCACAGTAGGCAATGTCGGCTTTGCCGTCCCTTACCGCATCATACATCCTTTCGAGAAAGAATGGAGAATATTCATCGTCGGAATCAAGATAACATACATATTCTCCGGTTGCGAGTCCGAGACCTGTATTGCGTGTTGCGGAAACACCTCGGTTTTCCTGAAAAACTGCCCTGATTCTTGAGTCCTTAAGTGCATATTCCTTCAGTATTTCACCGCTGTTATCAGGACTTCCGTCCACCACGCATACCGCTTCCCAGTCCGTAAATGTCTGTGAAAGCAGAGAATCAAGGCAGGCAGGCAGATATTCTTCGACATTGTATATAGGAATTATTACTGATATTTTTGGCATCTGTTTTATCCTGAAAATGTTCCGAAACACGGGCCGTCAGGCGTGTGCTCCTTAATTATGGTTATCGGTTTGATCGGAGTTCTCGGTTATCTTCCGTTCTTTATGATTATCATGTCTGTTGAAAACATAAAATGTCGGTTGGAGAAAATAAGGCCGGGAGGAAACCTTCCGACCTACTTTATTAGAACTGAGAAATGATGTCAACATTCCTCCTCTTCGGCTTTTTCAGAATATGATCCTGAAAACAGTGAATTCCCGCTTTGTTTAAGGGTGTCCTTTCAGTGGGTGAATTATTTGATTTCCACATCAAAGGTTCTGGTGCCGTTATCCTTGAATACCAGATGATGAGTAATGCCTCTTGGAGCATCGTCGGCATGGTGAGACACGAAAAGAATCTGGGTTTCACCGTTCTTCATCAGAAATTCCACAAAGCGTCTTACGAGTTCACGGCTCAGTGAATCAAGTCCCTGCAGAGGTTCATCAAGAATCAGCAGAGGAGGCTGCTTGACCAGGGCTCTTACAATGAGTACCAGTCTCTGCTGGCCGTATGACAGTGATTTGAAGCTGTTGTTGGCCTGTTCCTTGAGACCGAGAATCTTCAGCCACTGTAATGCCAGGCTGATTTTCTTGTCTCCAGGCTGTTCGTAAAGACCGATGGTGTCAAAGTATCCTGAAAGAATCACATTGATGATGGAGCAGCTTACACGGTAGTCAAGGTGGAAGGAAGGGCTTACATAGCCGATATGCTTTTTAATGTCCCATATGGTTTCACCGCTGCCGCGTCTGATTCCGAAAAGGGTCAGATCATTGCTGTATCCCTGCGGATTGTCACCGGTAATCAGTGAAAGAAGGGTGGATTTGCCGCAGCCGTTAGGACCGCTTATCTGCCAGTGTTCGTAAGGATTGATGGTCCAGTTGAGCCTGTTCAGAATCACGTGATCCTCGTACTGAACGGTAACGTCTTTGAGTACGGCAATAGGAATTGAGCGGTCAAGAGTGTCACGGCAGTCTTCAGGAACTTCAGGAAGACTGTAGATCTTCGGAAGCTTTTCGTAGTGGGTAAGCTGTTTTACTTCACTGTTGTTGAGAATTTCGTCCTTATCTCCGAATTTAACCAGTTCCTTGTCCATGATGAGACCGAGCTTCTGGCACATAGGTGATATTTCATCAAAACGGTTAACGGTAACAACGATTGATTTTCCCTGATTGTAGATATCAATCAGCATCTGCTGAAGATCTTCACGGGTTTTCACGTCAAGTCCGTCAAAAGGAGAATCAAGAACAATCAGTTCAGGATTTTTCAGCAGGGCTTCGATAATCAGCGCCTTGCGGCCTTCACCGCTGGAAAGCTTGTGATATGAACGGTTAAGCGCATAGCTGAAATGAAGAGTTTCACACAGGCTGCTGATTACTCTCTTATCCTCGTTTACCCTGAGGAACATTTCCATGGGAGTATAGCCTACCAGATCGCTTTCGGTGTCAGAATTGCGTCTGTTGAAGTCCTCTTCAATGAATTCCATCTGTTTTTCGAATGAAATATTGGCCACGCTGATTGATTCAGGTTCCGTTCCGCTGGTGTTCTTGAGTTCACCGCAGATGGATTTTGCAAACAGTGTTTTGCCGCTACCGTTCTGTCCTATGATGGTGCAGAAGCAGTGATCTTCAAGGGTAAGATTCTTTAAAATGAAATGAGCCTGGCCGTCTTTGGTCAGAAATATACAATCCTTCCAGCTGTACATAATAAATCCTGTGTCCGTATTTCTGTAAAAACCTGGGCTTTATTCCTTGAGTCCGAATTCTGGGTAAAACAGCAGTTGATTACTCAAAGGGAATATGTGAGAGTCCTTGGCAGTTATTGTAAATAGTTCGGAGTTTTCTCTCAACTGAAATTTGTGATGTACTTAAAAGAAAAACGGGGCGCGTTTTCATTGAAAAATGAAAAGCACGGAATTTTCCCGTCAGTGATGAGTACCTGAGGCGTCCGGCATCTGTTCTGAAGCATCCTGTTCGCCGGCTGGTTCCTGATAGCTGCCTTCGTCGTTAGGAACACTCTCTTCATACTCATAGTCACTGTTGTTCATGATTCCGTCGGCGGCATCGTTCTGTTCCGGAATAATGGCTTCAGGCTTGCCTTCGGCTGAATGTGTTGTGTCATGCAGCTGGGCATGCTTAGGAGAAATGTTCTCTCCGCCGATTTCAATGGAGTCGCCCAGGAACTTAGGCTTGCTGTCAAAAATATAGACGTCAAGGATGCATTTCAGTCTGGCGAAGAATTCCCTGATGTTGGAAACAAAGAAATCCTGCTTCGGAACGTGAGCATTGAAAGCAATGGCGTTGATACCGTTATGTCTTGCGATGTACACGGCTCTTTCGTTATGGAAGTCCTGACTGATGATGGTAACACTGTTCTGTTTGAAGATGTGCTTGATTCTGACCACGCTGTCCAGGGTTCTGAAGCCTGCGTAGTCAAGGTAGATTCTGTCTGACGGTATGCCTCTTTTAATCAGATCCTTACGCATGGTGCGGGGTTCGTTGTATGATTGGAGGGCATTATCCCCTGATACCACAATATAATCGATTTTACCGCTGTGAAACAGTTCGATGGCCGCATTGATGCGGTTCTGGTAATACTGATTGATTCTGTTTTTGGATACGAACTTTGAGGTTCCGAGAAGAAGTCCGGTACGGTTGTGAGGTATTTTTTCAACTGAATTATAGGTGTAGGCGGACATGCGGGAAATATCGCTCATCATGATGCAGGTGAGAACCAGCATCATGAGAACCGTGATAATGAATACGTAAAACACCTTGCGCATGAAGTTGCCGTATTCCCTTATGAATGCGTTGTGAGACATATTTCCCTGTCCGCCGTTTTTTCTGCCGGGGAATGTCCCTGGGCAGAGCCGTTATTTATCAGTTATTATAATACATGCTGAACGTGAGGAAGTTCAGCCCCTTCGTTATAGATTCTGTGAAGGGTTTCCTTGTCATTTACCGTAGCGGATACATTGAAGGTGACGTATTTGCCGGTACGGCTTTTTCGACCTTCGCTTATCTGGGCTCCGATAGCCAGTTTTTCATCAAAAAAAGTCTTGATGATGCCTTCAACGGCGTCGTTGTTGTTGCCGATGAATTTGAAGGTCAGTTTGGCCGGAAACTGAATAAGCTCTTCAAGCTTCGGTTCTTCCTTCTCAGGAGCGTTTGTATTGTCGGTCATTAGAATAAATCCTTAAAAAATATCACAATATGATCCCAGGTTCTTGAAAAGAAACCGCCTTCGTTGACTTCATCAAGGGATACCAGATTGGTCTTGTAGATGACCTTGCCGTCAAGAGACAGGTTAAGCACGCCAATCTTTGCACCTTTCTTGATAGGAGCGGTAAGATTCTTCTGATCAAGTGAATATTCAGCCTTTAAACGGCTTACTGAGTTGATTGGTACAACCAGACTTACGTCGTTAAGGGTTCCGATGCTGATGGAATCTCTGTCGCCTAAACGTACTTCCTTGGTGGCAAAGGCCTGTCCCTGCTTGAATGCAGTGTAAGGTTCATAGAAACGCATGCCGTAGCGCAGCAGCTCCTTGGAGTGAGCCGCACGCTCCTTTTCACTTACGTCGCCGATGATTACGGAAATAAGTCTCATGCCGTTGGAAGGGTTAACTGCTGAAGCCACCAGATTGTAGCCCACCTGACTGAGATGACCGGTCTTGATGCCGTCGGCATTGATGGTGGTATCCCAGAGAAGCTTGTTTCTGTTGTACTGCTTGATGCCGTTGAATGAAAATTCCTTTTCGGAGTAAATGGCGTATTCTTCAGGAAGATCCTTAATCAGCGCTCTTCCCAGAAGAGCCATGTCGTAGGCGGTTGAATAGTGGTTTTCGTCATAGAGACCGTGGCTGTTCACGAAATGCGAGTTCTTGAGGCCGATAATCTTGGCCCATTCGTTCATCAGTGAGGCGAAGGAGCTCTCAGATCCGGCAATGTGTTCCGCCATGGCGATACAGGCATCGTTGCCTGAAGCAATGATGATTCCCTTGTTGAGGAGTTCAACAGGAACTTCACGGCCGACTTCAATGAACATCTTTGAAGAATCGGAGTAGTTCTTGCTCCAGGCCTTTTCACTGATGGTTACCATGTCGTTCAGGTGAAGACGTCCGAGTTTGATTTCCTGACCGATTACGTATGAGGTCATCATTTTGGTCAGGGAAGCAGGATCTATCTGATCCTCATATGCCTTTCCAAAAAGAACACGACCTGAAGCATAATCCATAAGCAGGTAGGCGCGAACATTAGGAGACGGCGGTTCAGGAATCTGATCGCTAGGAGCCGGAGGCGGCAGGGTGGATGATTCCGGTACTTCCACAGTGGCATCGGCCATGGCTGTGACAGATCCTGCAAGTAACACGGATGCGATAAAAGTAGATATTATCTTTGATAACATTTGTTTACTGGTTCCTTTCATTAAATTCATCAGTCAGCTGTAAAGAAAGCTCCGGAGAATCCGGACTTTCTGACTGCAGACAGTGCTCTGTCCGCCTCGTCCTGTTTAAGCGGTCCCATTTTTACCCTGTATGCCTGCTGGTAGTTCTGGATAAAAACAGGTTTGCCGGTTTCTCTGGACAGACTGTTTTTTATAGTTAGCGCCTTATTATAATCCATGGTGCTGAAAACCTGAATATAAGGTTTAAAACCGTTCATCAGATTTTCGTTGGTCTGATCCTTGGTGGCCACGGTTTTAATGAGTTCAACCCTGACTCTGGCGGTTCCCGGACCGATTACCCCGATTTTTGAGGCGGCTCCGCGTGACAGATCAAGTATGCGGTTGCCGTGGAACGGACCGCGGTCGTTTACCCTCACGATTACGGATTTGTTGTTTTCCAGATTGGTAACCTTCAGAAAACTCGGCAGAGGCAGGTTCTTGTGGGCGGCCGTATAGCCGTTCATATTGTAGGGTTCACCGTTGGAGGTGTTCTGGCCGTGAAATCCCGGACCGTACCAGGAGGCCGTGCCTTCCTCGTAATAGCTTTCCACGTCACGCCATACTTTGTACTTCTGTCCGAGAACGGTATAGTCCTTGTTGCCTCTTACACTGTATTTTTCAGAGGTGAGTCTGGCTCCGGTTACGTTTCTGAGATCAACCGAAGCGGTCTGAGGTGCCGGCATGCTGTTGTTGGGGCCGGTGCCGTAGTACGGAGCATCGGTTCCGGCTCCGGTGGTTACGGCGGGGTTACTGCCGTTTTCCACGACCGGGCTGCCTGAAGAGGTAACGCACCCCTGCGTGACAAGTCCGAGAGAGAGTCCCGCGGTAACCGTTAGGAGAGGTATAAATTTTTTCATAGACTATCCCGGATTATTACTTCTTGTGACTGTGGGAGACCGGTTTGCCGTGAGCAGGCTTCTTATGGTGACTGTTTTCGGCTGCAGGTTTTTTAATGATTTCCTGACTTAGGTCATATACGGCCATGGCATACAGAGGACTCTTGTTGTATCTGGTGATCACGTAGAAGTTATGGAAGCCTATGTAGTAATCCCAGCCTTTTTCAGTCTGGAACTTGAACAGACGGCATCTGACCTTGTTTTCGTAAACGGCCGGAACGGTAACTCCGAGTTTTCTGAGTTCACCGACAGTGGTATTTGGTTTGGTGTCACCTGCAAGCAGTGATTCAATCTTTTCAGGTCTTTCCACCTTAACCTTTGCGGTTACGGGAGCTCCGTATATCCAGCCGTGTTCATGGAAATAGTTGGCTACACTGCCGATGGCATCCGCCTTGTTGTGGAACAGATCCTTGTGACCGTCATTGTTGAAGTCAACGGCCCATCTCATATAGCTCCACGGCATGAACTGTCCCATACCCATGGCTCCGGCATATGACCCCTTGATTTCGTTATGCTTCCATCCCTGCTGTTTGGCAAGCTTTACGTAGTTGGCGAATTCCTTGCTGAAGTATTCGGCTCTTTTCGGATAATGGAAGCCGAGGGTGTAGAGCGCATCAAGCACGCGATAGTTACCCATGTTGGCGCCGTAGTACGTTTCCACGCCGATGATGGCTGCCACGATTTCAGGATTAACCTGATATGTTGATGCCGCTCTGTCAAAGATGGCTCTGTTGTCTTTGAGGAACTTGCGTCCTTCGTTGATTCTTTTCGGAACAATGAAAATCTGGCGGTATTTGTACCAGGGCTTGGCTTCGCCGGGGCGGTTCATGGCATCAATGATGGACTGCTTTTTTTCTGCCTGCAGGTAGGCGGATCTGAGTTCTTCGTGAGTGATTCCGCCGGCATCCGCTGCCAGCTTCTTCAGCAGTGCATCGTCCTTTGGCGGAATTTTTGATTTGATGTTCTGTGCTCTGTTGCCGTGATTCTGCACATGGTGATGTGCATGAGTGTTCTGGGCGGCTTCAGCCTGAAGGCCAAAGCCCATGGTTCCGATTAAGGTTCCAAGTATAAGGGCGGATAATCTGTTCAAAATAAATCTCCACATCATGTAAGTACTGTCAGTCCGGGCCTCTCTGTTTTATCAGGACCTGTTAAGTAAGACAGGGCTGTGTACCGTCTGTTGCATTCCTGTCCGAATTTTTTCAAAAAGGACTGACGTTGAGGAACTGTCTTTCTCCTGTACAGTGTCTGAAAAGCTGCAGGCATTCATCAGACATCCCCGTCCGGTAATCATTGAAACATCTGTTTCACGGTTGCCTAATATAGCATAATTTAGGCTGTTACAATAAACGGAAAACTCACAAAATACCAAACTTTATACAGAGAAAAGCGTCATGTTTCCCGATATGGGAAAAGCCTGCATCCTTTTTCATGAAAATGAAGATGCAGGCTCCCGGAGAACATCTGTTTCGAAACGGTGTTCTAGTAGCGGTAATCGGTAATTCTGCGATGGGTTCTGATGGACATGATGATTCCGAATCCCGCACACAGGGTAACCATTGAGGTACCGCCGTAGCTGATGAGAGGCAGCGGAACGCCCACAACCGGTAAAATGCCGCTTACCATGCCGATGTTTACGAAAATGTAGAAGAAGAAGGTAAGTGACAGTGTTCCCGCCAGAATTCTCTCAAAAGTGGTCTGAGCCTTTCGGGAAATGTACAGACATCTCAGGATAATGTACATGTAGATGGCAATCAGCAGGAAAAAACCCATCATCCCAAATTCCTCGCTGTACACGGCAAAAATGAAGTCGGTATGGTGTTCCGGAAGAAAGTCGAGCTGTGACTGGGTGCCGTGCAGCCATCCCTTGCCGTAAAAGCCGCCTGAACCGATGGCTATTTTGGACTGGATGATGTTGTATCCGGTGCCTAGCGGATCCGATTCCGGATTCAGGAAGGTGAGAACTCGCTGTTTCTGATAGTCGTGCAGAACGTACATCCACAGAAAAGGTATTATAGGGATGGTAACCATGATGCAGGCAATTATGAACCACCAGCTTACGCCTCCGAGAAATATGGCGATACAGCCCGTGGTGGCAACCAGTATGGCCGTTCCCAGATCCGGCTGCTTGGCTATCAGGGCGGAAGGAATGGCTACCAGAATGCCTGCCCAGATAACTCTTATGATGCGCGGCGGTATGGCTTCCTTGGCTATTACCGCGGCAATGGTGATTGGCATGGCAATCTTGAAAAATTCCGACGGCTGTATTCTGATGATTCCCAGATTCAGCCAGCGCCGGGCTCCCTTGCTTATTTCTCCGAAGAAGGTAACGCCGAGAAGCATAAGGAGACAGAATACAAAAATCACCGGTGCCCAGCGTTCGAAGAATTTAACGTTGATCTGGGCTATTATCACCATGAGGCCGAAACTCAGTCCGGTATGCAGAATCTGTTTCAGAAGCATTTCGTAATGCTGACCGGAAGCACTGTACAGCACAAAAAGACTGAGCACAAGAGCCGCGGCAAGACCACCGAGCAGCGGAATATCTATATGCAGCTTTTCGCTTAGGGTCTTTTTACGACTGAAGCCGTCATAGTAGTTGTCATAGACTTCACTCATTATTGTCTGACCTCCTGTGTTTCTTCAGCAAAACTCTGTTTCATCTCTTTAACGTAGTCATCAATTTCCTGTTCTGTAGGAGTAGGTTCGGACTGATATTTGAAATAGTCATCCATCATGGCTCTTACTATAGGTGCGGCCTCGCGGCTTCCGCCACCGATGTTTTCGGCAATCACAGCTACCAGAATTTCCGGATTTTCCTTTGGTGCGAAGGCTACGAACAGGGCGTTGTCTCGATGTTCTTCCTTAAGTGCGGCCGCATTGTATTTGGCGTCCTGCTTGATGCTTACAATCTGAGCCGTACCTGATTTGCCGCAGGCCGTGTATTTGGTGTTGGCAAAGGCCTTGCGCCCGGTTCCCTCGTTGCCGTTGATAACACGGCACATGCCTTCACGGGCATATTCGAAGAAACGCTCGTCTCTTACCTGTACTGCCTTGTCTCTTCTTGGCAGAATCACAATTTCAGGATCGGAACCTGTAGGGTCGTGCGCATTGCGGAGCAGATGCGGAACCACGTTGGTGCCGTTCTGGGTAAGAATGGCATGAGCCCTGGCGAGCTGAATCAGCGTGGTGGTCCAGTATCCCTGACCTATGCCGATGGAAATGGTGTCTCCGGGAACCCAGTCATGCTTGTACTTCTGTTTTTTCCAGGCCTTTGACGGCAGGTTGCCCAGTGATTCCTCCATGATGTCTATGCCTGAACGCTGTCCCATGCCGAATTTTGACATGTATTCATGGATACGGTCGATACCGGCACGGTAGGCCAGATCGTAGAAGTAGGTATCCGCGGAAATTTCGATGGCTCTGAACATGTCCATCATGCCGTGTCCCCAGCGTCTCCAGTCTCGGAACTTGTGGGTTGAACCCGGAAGCTGGAAGAACGGAGCCCCGAAGAATTTTGCATGCGGAGTGATAAGGTCTTCCTCAAGTCCCATGACCGCCAGTAGCGGTTTGACGGTTGATGCCGGAGCGTATCCGCCCTGAGTTACGCGGTTTATCAGAGGCTTGTCAGGATTTGAAAGCAGAGCCTGATATTCCTTGTTCTTGATGCCTCTCACGAAAGGATTCGGATCGTAGCTTGGAGATGATACGAAGGCATAGATTTCCCCGTTCTTCGGATTCATCATCACCAGACCGCCTCGTTTGCCGCGAAGAAGCTGTTCTCCGCGAAGCTGCAGGCGGATGTCAATGCTCAGCGTTATGTCTCTGCCAGGTTTCGGAGAAACAAGGTTCAGTGTTCTCTGAATACGGCCGAGGGAGTCTACCTCCACCTTCTTATAGCCGCTGATGCCGTGAAGCAGATTTTCATAATACTTTTCGATACCCTGTTTACCGATGTCGTTGGTGGCGGCATAGTTTTCCGCAAAGCCGTCCTCACTCAGCTTTTTCAGATCATCGGTATTGATTCTTGCCACGTATCCAAGAGCATGGGTCATGGTTTCGCCGAGAGGGTAGTGACGTTTCAGGTTCGCTTCTATGTGTGCGCACGGAAAACGATGCTGGTTGACGGCAAATTTTGCCACCTGTTCCTCATTGATGTTTTCTGCAATCATGGTGGAGAGGAATTTGCGTCTGTATTTACTCAGTCTGATAATGTTATCGATATCCTCGCTTTCAAGATCAAGCTTTAACAGATCGTTGAGTCCCTCTATGTCTGCGCGGAGGTTCTTACTGTTTTCCGGAATGATTTCAAGACTGAACAGCGGACGGTTATCGGCCAGAATATAGTGATTGCGGTCGTAAACCAGCCCGCGCGGAGGTGCCAGAGGAACGATTTTGATGCGGTTCTGGTTGGAACGGGTATGGTAGTTGTCATACCCCAAAACCTGCAGATAGTACAGGTTTCCCCATAATACCAGCAGCGCCAGGATCACCATCAACAGGGCAAACCTTGTTCTTCTGACGAATATTTTCTTTTCAGCGGCATTGTCCCTGAATCGAAAAGGTCTGTAGAAAAAATTGTTCATCTTTGCTACTCACGGTGATAAGGGTGGTTTGCAGTGATACTCCAGGCTCTGTACAGGCTTTCAGCTATGACTATTCTTACAATCGGATGCGGCAGGGTAAGAGGGGAAAGAGACCAGCTGGCCTCCGCCGCCCTTTTGCAAGCATCTGAAAGTCCCTCCGGTCCGCCGACCAGAAGGGCTATATCACGGCCGCTGCTTTTCCATTTGTTGAGTTCTTCCGCCAGCTGATGGGTGTTGTGCATTTTCCCTGGAATATCCATGGTTACAATCATGGCTCCCTTGGGAACTGCTGCAAGCATCAGCTCGCCTTCGTGATTGACGATTTTTTCAATGTCGGAGTTCTTGGTTCTCTTGCCGGCAGGAATTTCCACCAGTTCCAATGAAACCTCTCTGGGAAAACGCTTGGCGTATTCCTCAAAACCCATATTCACAAAAGCCGGCATTTTGGTACCGACGGCTATCAGATAAATTTTCATGACTCTGTCTACGATGTTAAGCAGTGCTGGATTAAGAAACGGACGGTTTTATGCTGTATAGAGCTTTTCAAGCTGATAGTCGTCACGGGCCTGCGGAATCATTACATGAAGAATTACGGAGCCTGCATCAAGCAGAACCCAGTCGCCGCTCTTTTCACCTTCGATGCCGTAGGTTCTGATGCCGCTTCTGTGCAGTGATTCACTTACCTTTTCGGCAATGGCGGTGGTATGACGGGTAGAGGTGCCGGTGCAGATCATGTAGTAGTCCGCAACATCAGAGGTTTCGCGAACGTCAATAACGCTGATGTCTCTGCCTTTGATGTCTTCAATGGCACTGGTGATGTTTTCGATAATAGCCTGATTAGTCAATTTTATAGGTTCCTTTTTCGATAAATTTCAGATCTTTTTACGGCTTGCCGGCTTTTTACGGAAGGAGCACAGGGCTGATAAATGATCTGAGTGTGTCTGTGATGTTTTCTGCGATGATAATGCAGATTTTAATGTAATTTTACAGCAATTCCAAAAAAATACTAATTGCGTGTACACTTTTGCGAAAAAAACTTGTTTTCCCTCTCTGATATTTTTTGTGTGTTTTTTGTACGGATATCAGAGGTACAGTCCGTTGCGTTTTATATATTCAAGGGCGGCATCCGGCAGGTATTCCGATACTCCTGCGTTCCGTTCCTTCAGCATTTCCCTCAGTCTGGTTGAGCTGATGTCAAAAGGTCGGCTTTCAATAAAAAAAAGTTCTCCGAACGGTCTGGTTATCCTGTTTTCACCGGTGAAGTGTCTTTCATACAGTTCCTTCAGCTCTTCAGGCATTTCCATGACATTCAGGGAATGTCCGGGACGGTTGAATACGGCTATGCTGGCATATTCGGTAATGGTACGGTAGTTCCGCCATTTGTGAAAATAAAGCCATGAGTCCATACCCATAATGAATACCAGGGCGGTGTCCGGTTCTTCGGCACGCCACTTTTTAAGAACCTCTGAAGTGGAAAGATAATCATCCGCCTTAAGTTCGCTGTCGCTTACCTTTATTCCCGGAGTTTTCAGGGCTTCGACAGAGAGTCTGAGCAATTCCAGCCTGTCGGCATCGGATGCGGCCGCCTGTTTCTTGTAGTATGGTATCCTGTTTGGCTGCAGAATCACCTCGTCAAGCTGAAGTGTCTTTCCGGCTGATACGGCCATGTTGAGATGCCCCAGATGTACAGGGTCGAATGAGCCTCCGAGCAGTCCTTTCTTAATCATCAGTGTAGAGCCTCAGCTGTTTTTTGGAGAGGGCAACGGCAATTTCCTTCAGTACCATCACCGCTTCCTTGTCCTCAAAATTACGCACCAGAAAATCCGCCTTTGTCAGCAGATCTATAAGGTGATGCAGCTCTTTGAGTGAATTGTTTCTGGCTCCGTTAAGGTAAAGGTTTCTTTTGGCCTTGTAGCTCTTGAGAAGACGGTGGTTGTTGAAGTAGTTTTCCAGACTTCCGGTGGTATCCAGAATGGTTCTCATTTCATGCAGAGTGCCGAGGGCAGATCCCGTTCTGCTCACCAGTTCCATGGCGGTTACTCCGTTTTCCAGAAGAACCTCCATGATCTGAACTCTTCTTTCCACGGGAACGGAAGGATCTATCAGGGATTCGATATAGTCGAAGGCAGAGAAGTGGGCATCGGATGATATGTGCTCTCTCATCTGCTCTTCATTTATTTCTCCCTTGAGACCGCAAAGCTCCATCTTCTGCAGAACCTGAACCATGCCTTCCACGTTTCCTTCGTAGGCGCTGTACAGGATGGCTGTCGCTCCCTGATTAAGCGAAAGTCCGAGGGAGTAGGCGCGACGGCGGATAAAGTCAATTATCTGACGCTGATCCGGATCGTAGAATATGGAAATGATGCCGTGGTCGGCCAGAAAAAGCAGAGGCTTGTTTTTATTCAGTTCAGCGAGGCTCAGTCTCGGTACGTGAATGATGAGAAGCAGACTCGGATTGATGCATTCCGAGCATATTTCCAGAAGTTTTTTGCCTTTGACCTTAAGATCGTGAATCTTGAGTTTAACCAGAACCCTGTCGGCAAACAGCCCCGGACTGCTCATTGCTTCAATCAGTTCGTCGGTTTTGAGTTCGTCATCCGAGAAGGTGTAGATGTTGTCTTTGGTGAATCCTGCTTTAACGGCATAATTCTGAACCGTGGCAGTGGCTTCATCCAACCAGAATGGATCATTGCCACTGAAGATGTAAACACCTTCAATCTGCTGTTTCAGTTTTCCTTCCAGTTCGTAAGAGTTTATTTTCATGGTTCTGCGTCTTGTGGAGTTTGCCTGCCGTAACTAAAAAAGAATGATTATCTGTCAGGATTGATACTGATGTTCTTTTCCTGTTCCAGTTTCTTTAAATCATCGTCACTCTGAATTTCGAATACTTCGGTTTTCTCTTCAGATGATGTTCCTCCGGTGCCGTTGATTACGATGGTGATTGGTTCTTCCTTTCCTTCGGTATTCTGTTCATCTGCCTTTTTGACAGGTTTCAGACTGGCATGTCTGACTCTGAAAAGAATCTGATCGGTAAAAATATCAACCACTTCATTGCGGATGGTTTGTTCTTCCGTAAGCTGACTCAGGGTTGCACCTGACTTGTTCAGAAATGAACGGTCGAGGGTTGATGAAATCAGATACGGTTCATATCCCCTGGAGAAGAATGTACAGCTTATCTGATTCTTGTATGCGTATTCGATTTCCTGAGAATCACTGGATACTGACAGCACCTTGCTGTCATTTTTCAGTTCACTGCAGCTTAGTACCGGAATGTCTCCTTCGAGATATTCACTGATGTCGGGAGAACCGATGATGACTTTGACGCCTTCGAGAGAGAGTTCTTTGTTCAGGTTCTTGAAAAGAATGTCGTTGTTGTTTCCCGCCAGAATTATTTCATCGAAATCATTGGTGATGTCATTGGTGCCAGCCAGATGAAAACCGCAGCCGCATAAAAGGGTTAACGGGATAATAGGGAGTATTCCACGGATGTTTTTCATGTTGATTGGTCCTATTGTTGTTCGCGGGGAAACATGAGTCTGCTTAAAACACGGGGCTCAGGATATGTTAAAACCTTAAACCTATAAGGACTCCGTCTTTCGGAAACAGTCCTGATGGGTTTAAGGTCTGACTGCCAGTCCTTCTGCTCAATCGGTATTTTAAAGCAGATGACGCATGTTTACACATTATCGGATTCCGATATGCAGTATCCGTCACCTGCTTTTTTTACCCGTATGATCCGGAAAAATGGAATCAGACGCGTGAAACGGCTGATTCCGCATTATTTTCCGGTTATACGGCTACGATGTTCAGGAGCTTGCCCTTGATGTAGATGATCTTCTTCAGTTCCTTGCCGTCAGTGAACTTCTTAACGGCTTCATCAGCAAGAGCCTTGGCCTTGATGTCGTCTTCAGATGCCTCGGCTGATACGGTCAGACGTGAACGAACCTTGCCGTTAACCTGAACCACAATGAGCTTTTCATCTTCAACCAGAGCAGCTGCGCATACGGCAGGCCATGAAGCTTCGTCAATGCTTTCGTTGTGACCGAGGATTTCATAGAGTCTGTAGCATGCGTGAGGAATGATAGGGTAGAGAAGAACAACTACCGCATCATAGATTTCGTAGGCAAGACCTAAGCCGCTGTCGGTTGAGGTGTCAACCTTGGCAGTCTTGTTGAGAAGTTCCATGATGGCGGCAATGGCGGTATTGAAGGTCTGACGGCGACCGATATCGTCGGTAACCTTCTGAATGGTCTTGTGCAGATCACGACGAACAGCCTTTTCTTCAGAGCTGAGAGCTGAAGGATTGTAGTCTGCGGGACGAGCCTTCTGAGCCAGTGAAACAATGCTGTTCCAGAAACGGCCGATGAAGCGCTTTGCACCTTCAACGCCTGATTCCTGCCATTCAAGAGTGAGTTCTGCAGGAGAAGCGAACATCATGAACAGTCTGATGGTATCCGCACCGTACTGTTCAACCATGCGCTGAGGGTCAATACCGTTGTTCTTTGACTTACTCATCTTGGTCATGCCGGCATGAACCAGTTCGTGACCTTCCTTGTCTACTGCGGTCTTGATGTTGCCCTTTTCGTCACGGGTGCAGATTGCATCCAGAGGGCTTACCCATACCTTGTTTCCGTTAGGTCCCACGTAGTAGAAGGCGTCAGCCAGAACCATACCCTGACACAGTAATCTGGTGAACGGCTCGTCGCCCTTTACCAGACCGGCGTCACGGAGAAGCTTGTGGAAGAAACGTGCGTAGAGCAGATGCATACAGGCGTGTTCAATACCGCCGATGTACTGGTCTACAGGAAGCCAGAAACCTGTTTTGGTCGGATCAAGCATACCGTCCTGATAATCAGGGCAGCAGTATCTTGCGTAGTACCATGATGATTCCATGAAGGTATCGAAGGTGTCGGTATCACGCAGGGCGTCAACACCGTTTACCTTGGTCTGAGCCCATAAAGGATTGCTCTTGATCGGACTCTGTACACCGTCCATAACCACGTTTTCAGGTAAGCGTACAGGGAATTCCTCTGCAGGCTGTACTGAACCGTCCGGCATGTAGATCATCGGGATAGGGGCCCCCCAGTAGCGCTGACGTGATACACCCCAGTCTCTTAATCTGTAGTTAACGGTGCGGTGACCCTGATGATTCTTTTCAAGTTCCGCGGCGATGGCATCGAATGCTTCCTTGAAGTTCAGGTTGTCGAATTTGCCGCTGTTGGTGGTAAGACCCTTTTCAGTATAGGCGCAGTCGGCAATGCTTACTTCTGAGCCGTCTGCAGGTCTGATTACCTGGATGATGTCAAGACCGTACTTCTTTGCGAATTCGAAGTCTCTCTGGTCGTGAGCCGGTACGGACATAACCGCACCGGTACCGTAGTCCATGAGAACGAAGTTTGCAACCATGATAGGTACTGTACGTCCGTTCAGCGGATGAATGGCGTAGAGACCTGTTGCCATACCCTTCTTTTCCATGGTGGCGATATCAGCTTCGGCAACCTTGAGATTGCGGCATTCTTCAATGAATGCGGCGAGTTCGGCATTGTTTTCAGCGGCTTTCTTTGCCAGCGGATGTGCGGCTGCGATGGCAACGTAGGTTACGCCCATGAAGGTATCAGGACGGGTGGTGTACACGTCCAGCTTGGCATCGCTGTCCTTTACGTTAAAGGTGATGGTGAGGCCTTCTGAACGGCCGATCCAGTTGCGCTGCATGGCCTTAACGGTATCAGGCCAGCCTTCAAGTGTGTCGAGACCGTTGAGAAGCTCTTCGGCATAATCGGTAATCTTGAGGAACCACTGAGGAATTTCCTTGATCTGTACTGGAGCGTCACATCTCCAGCACTTGCCGTCCTGAACCTGTTCGTTAGCCAGAACGGTCTGGTCAACCGGACACCAGTTTACGGTTGAGGTCTTCTTGTAAACAATGCCTTTCTTGTACAGTTCGGTGAAGAACCACTGTTCCCACTTGTAGTATTCAGGCTTGCAGGTGGCGATTTCACGGCTCCAGTCGAAAGAAAGACCGAGCATCTTGAGCTGACCCTTCATGTAGTCGATGTTACTGTAGGTCCACTTGGCTGGAGCGGTCTTGTTGTTGATTGCCGCATTTTCGGCAGGAAGACCGAAAGAGTCCCAGCCGATTGGCTGCATTACTTCCTTGCCGTTGAGTCTCTGGTAACGGGCAATAACGTCACCGATGGTGTAGTTACGTACGTGCCCCATGTGCAGTTTTCCTGACGGATATGGGAACATTGACAGACAGTAGAATTTTTCCTTGTTGCTGTTTTCCACAGCCTTGAAGGTATTGTTTTTTTCCCAGTGTTCCTGAACCTTTGGTTCAAGGTCATGCGGATTGTATTGTTCAAGAATAGTAGACATGATTTAATCAGAGCTCTTATTAAATTAGTAATTTATCCATAAAATAAGTTGTTAGCAGGCTGTAGCCTGAGCCGGTGCCCGTGACCTTTCCGGTGTTTCCGGAAAAGCCTCCGAAGGAACGTCTGAGTACGGCGTATCTGCTTAAACGTCCGTATTGTCAGTACTTCACCGCCTTTATGAAAGCCGGTGCCCGTCTGAAAACCCGGTAAGGCCGTCAGCGAAAACAGCATCGACTTTCCTGCTAATTAAAATAATGGTGCATTATACAACGATAATAGTGTTTTTGCTCACAAAATTTGGACGGCCCGGCTAAAATAAAGCGGATTAAACTTATGAGGCCCGTAAAGCTTTTAAATCGGGATTTTTCCGTCCGGCAGTAAGGCCTGTGACCGGGACTGAGGAGAGAAGACCGTGATAAAAACAGGCATGTCCATAGTTTACGGAACGGTGTCGCAGTGACGCCGTGACCTAAATCATGCGGAAAAGGTCACTGTTTTTTTAGATACGGATCTGATTTTTTGATACAATAGCACAATTTATAAAGCCTTATGCCGGAACAGGCTGATTTTATCACTGCTCCGACTCATGATTTGTTATTTTCACAGTATAGAAGAAACGGTAATGCTTAAGTTTTTTGCAACATGTCCTAAAGGATTGGAAAGTCTTTTAAATCACGAATTAACTGAACTTGGAGCTGAATCCGTCAGGGAAACGGTGGCAGGCGTGTCATTTTCCGGAGATCTGTCTCTGGCAGTGAAGGTGTGTCTGTGGACCCGTTTCGCCACCAGGGTTCTTCTTACCCTCGGAACCTTCCATGCTGACAGTGACATAGAATTCTACAACGGAGCCTACAGTCTTCACTATGAGGACTATTTCACCAATGATGCCACCATTTCGGTTGATTTCAACGGTCAGAACAGTTTCATAAACAATACTCTCTACGGAGCCCTGAGAATAAAGGATGCCCTGTGTGACCGCTTCGTAAAGCTGACCGACAGACGTCCTGACGTTGACAGGGAAAATCCGGACGTGAGGATCAATGCTCATCTGGACAAGCGCAACATGGTTACCGTCTCACTGGATCTTTCAGGCAAATCACTGCACCGTCGCGAGTACCGCAATGTTGCCGGTATTGCTCCCTTAAAGGAAAATCTGGCTGCGGCCATCGTGGCAAGAAGCGGATATACCGGCGGATCCGTTGTGGATCCGATGTGCGGTTCGGGCACCATTCTGATTGAGGCCGCAATGAAGGCCTGTAACATGGCTCCCGGACTTTTCAGAACGGAATACGGTTTTGAAAAGCTCAGAGGATTTGATGCGGTGGCCTTCAATACCATGAAGAGAGAGGCTTTCGCCATGGCAGAGGAAGGCAAACAGAGACTTCTGAACGCCAAGGTCGTTTTTCAGGGCTTTGATAAAGATGCTTCTGTGGTTGAAAAGGCTGTCCAGAATGCCGGAAGAGCAGGACTTGGGGAGCTCATAAAATTCAGCGTCGGGGATCTGCACGAGCTCAGAAATCCGGTAAGCAGCGGCAACAGGGGAATGGTAATAACCAATCCTCCATACGGTGAACGTCTCGGTAACGTACCTGAACTTCTGGAACTCTATACCGCCATCGGCGCCTGTCTTAAAAGAGAATTCGGCGGCTGGAAGGCAGGTATCATTTCATCATCCGAAGATCTTCTGAGCTGTCTCCGTCTGCGTGCGGACAGGGTTTACAAGTTATACAACGGTGCTCTTGAGTGTCAGCTGCGAACCTACACCATCAGTGAATCTGATACGGCTTCTTCTGAAAAGGAAGGTGAAGGTTCCGGCTTTACCATCAGCCAGACAACACTGAAGGTGGCTGAGGAATTTGCCAACCGTCTTAAAAAGAATATCAAAAAGCTGGAGAAGTGGGCTCAGCGTGAAGGCATAGAAGCATATCGTATCTACGATGCGGATCTGCCTAACTACAACGCGGCCATTGACCGGTACGGCAACTATATAGTGATTCAGGAATATGCAGCTCCGGGATCCGTTGACCCGCGCATAGCCCATCAGCGCATGCTGGACATCATTCAGGTGGTAGTGGCCGTTACCGGAGTCAAGGGCGATCACGTGATCGTCAAGGTTAGAGAACGCAAAAAGGGCGATTCCCAGTATGAAAAGCTCAATGAAACCAGACACACGCTTCTGGTAAGGGAATATAACGCCTCATTGATTGTCAATCTGTGGGATTATCTCGATACCGGACTGTTCCTTGATCACCGTGAAGTAAGACGCATGATTACCGCCAGAAGTTCAGGCAAGAGCTTCCTTAATCTCTTTGCCTATACCGGCAGTGCAACCGTGGCGGCAGCCATCGGCGGAGCCGCCGATACCACCACAGTGGATATGAGCAGAACCTATCTTGCCTGGGCAAAGGATAACATGATGGCCAACGGCTTTTCCGGCAGAAACCACCAGTTTGTGCAGGCGGACTGTCTGAGATGGCTGGATATTCCGGGCAGAAGATACGATCTCATTTTCTGCGATCCTCCAACCTTCTCCAACTCCAAGAGAATGGAGGCAACCTTTGATGTTCAGAGAGACCACGTTGCCCTGATTGCCAAGCTTTCAGGAAAGCTTAACGTTGGCGGAACCCTGATTTTCTCAAACAATAACCGCAGCTTCAGACTTGATGAAGATGTTATAAAGAGCTTCGGATTCGAGGTTGAGGATGTAAGTGAAAAGACCGTACAGGAAGATTTCAAGCGCAACAAGCGTATTCACTGCTGCTTCATTCTGACCAAGACTGCCGAAGTGGAAATTCCTGAGGAAATTGCATCCGCGGACTTCGGGTCGGCTGCCAATATGAGAACCAGAGTTGATTATCTGAAGGACGGAGTTTCCGGCAGGGATCGCGGTTCACGCAGGGATAACAGGGCTTCAGGCCGATTCGGTCCGGAAAGAAAGCGTACAGATTACAGAGCCCGCGGTGAAAACGGGGAGGAACGCCGTTCATTCCGCGGAAAGGACGCGCAGTATGCCGGCAGAAAGACAGTCCCTGAACAGCCAGTGCTTTCAGGAGACGAGGAGCAGCCGGGACGCGGTCCCCGCCTCAAGCGAAGAATCAAGAGTAACAACGGCAGCGATAAGGAATAACGGCAGATGGCTTTGGTTACTTTAGACAATATCTATCTTTCCTACAGTGATGCACCTCTGTTTGATCATGCCTGTCTTGCCATTGAAGAGCATGATCGCATGGCAATCGTCGGCCGTAACGGCGCCGGCAAGTCAACACTTCTGAAAATCATTGAGGGGCTGATAAAGCCTGATGACGGACGATGCATTGTCCAGCAGGGTATAAGAATCGCCAGACTGGAACAGGATCCTCCGGCCCATCTGGAGCTTCCGGTTTACTGCTATGTTGCGGAGGGCATTCCGGGAATCGGCAGTCAGCTGTCGGCATACTATCAGCTGATAAATGATGACTCCGGAGCAGACAACAGCGCCAGAATGGCCGAGATAAGCTGCCAGCTCGACAAGGAGGAAGGCTGGAACTACGATACTGAAATCTACCGTCTTCTGAATCTTGTGGGACTTTCACCTGAAACCAGTATGTCATCACTCAGCGGCGGATGGCTTCGCAAGGTGGCTTTAGCAAGGGCTCTGGTAAGTTCACCGGATCTGCTGCTTCTTGACGAACCTACCAACCATATTGATATCAAATCAATCATCTGGCTCCAGGATTTTCTGTCATCATTCAGGGGAGCAGTGGTGTTTATTTCCCATGACCGCAGTTTTATCAATGACGTGGCTTTGCGTATTGCCGACGTTGATCGCGGCCGTATCTCCGTGTTTGACGGCAATTACGATTCCTATGTCCAGGCCAAGCAGGAGGCCCTGAGACTTGAGGAAATAGCCAATGCCGATTTTGATCGTCGTCTGTCCATTGAAGAAGCATGGATAAGAAAAGGCATCAAGGCACGTCTTACCCGTTCCGACAGCCGTGTCCGCCGTCTGAAGGAAATGCGCCGCGAGCACAGGGAACGCCGCGCAAGACTCGGTAACGTGAGAATGCGCATAGACGACAAGGAAATTTCAGGAAAGATAGTTATCGAGGCGGAAAATCTCTGTTTTAACAACGGTGAAAAGGACATCATCAGGGATTTCAGCACCATTGTCCTCAGAGGCGACAAGATCGGCGTGGTCGGGGCCAACGGTGTCGGTAAAACCACTCTGATTAAGATGATTCTGGGGCAGCTTCAGCCTACTTCGGGAACTCTTAAGCTGGGATCCAATCTGAAAATAGCGTACTTCGATCAGTATCGTGAGCAGCTAGATCCCGAAAAAACGGTTATGGACAATCTGGCGCACGGCAAATCTGAAGTTGAGGTCGCCGGCAGAAAACAGCATGTGCTGGGGTATCTGCAGGACTTCCTGTTCTCTCCGCAGAGAGCAAGGACTCCGGTAAAGGCTCTGTCAGGCGGAGAAAAGAACCGTCTGCTTCTGGCCAGAATCTTTCTGCGTCCGTGCAATATTCTGATACTTGACGAGCCGACCAACGATCTGGATATTGATACTCTGGATCTTCTGGAAGAGCTTCTTGACAGTTATCAGGCCACACTGATAGTGGTAAGTCACGACCGTTACTTTATTGATAACGTGGCTACGGATACCTGGTATTTTGACGGATCCGGAAAAATATTCGAAAATGTGGGCGGTTATACCGACCTTAAGGAAACTTTAGCCAGAATGGAACTGTCAAACGGCAGTGAACAGAAGGCAAAAAATTCCGAACCGGTGAAAAAGGAAGAGCCGGTTCAGCCTAAGCGTGACCGCAAGAGAAAGCTCAGCTTTAAGGAGACAAAGGAACTTGAGCAGCTTCCTCAGGAAATTGAAAAGGCCGACGGTCGCATTCAGGAAATAGAAGAGATTTTTGCAGGCGTGGATTACGGCAGTCAGTCTGAGGAATACAAAAAGAATATCCAGCAGGAATATAATGCTCTGACCGAGAGACTGGAATGGCTTTATCAGCGCTGGGAAGAACTTGAAAAAATTAATAATGCATAGATTTTTGTAATGCATGAGAAAGGATGTTTATGAATTTTAAAAAGGCATTTGTTCTGACTGCCGGCTTTGTGGCGGCAGGTTCTGCAGTGTATGCTGCAGATTCAGAAGACAAATCAACGACTCCGATGTACAGCATTGAGGTCGTTGATGTTCCGGAATCTTCTTTTAAATTCGGTCCTTTTGCCGTTTCCATGGGCGAAGGGGAAAATCCGGATGTTGCGGGACTGTATGAACAGTTTGATTTCTTCTCTTTTTTCAATCTGCCTCCGCATCAGGTGGATCTGGGACAGAAAATGTATCGTCACCAGAGCTGCTACGGTATGAGAGTAAGTTCGAGCTTCTGTGATTCGCTGTGGGACGGGGATAAGATGGCAAGCAACTGGAGATACAGTCTCTACAGGGGAGTGTCAAATCTTAAATCATTTCATAATCAGACTATTGCCGATGACGAGGAAATCATTTATGCCAAGCTCGGTGAGGACGGTTCTGAAGGAGTAGGGTATCGTTATGACTATGATGCCTCTCTGTCTCATTATTCCAATCCGACTTCCTACGGCATAGCAAAATTCAACAATAAAACCTTTATTCTTAAGAGCCCTACCATAGACAAAAGTGAAGGTCTTACTCTCGGAAGCTATGCCTCAGCTCTTAATTTCATAAAGCTTGATGACGGCAGAATTCTGGTTGGCGGGTACAGTAATTTCGCCAGTGCCAGGGAAAATTTCTTCTACCGCTGCTATTCCGGTAATGACAACAGCGACGGTGATTATCATTTCTGTCCGGGCCATAAAATGCAGGCTACCGTATGGGTGGTTGATCCGGAAAAGGATCCGGACGGTGCGGAAATCATCGGACAGCAGGCAAAGGATTATATAGACTACGACAGGGATCCTGATGCTCTGGTTTCAGCCGCCGTTAATTCATTCCATCAGAAGGACGGTGTTCTTTACGCCATGGGATATTCAGTCACCAATGACTGGTCAGGCGGCGTAAATCCGTCAAATACAGCAGTGTACTGGAAGCTTTCCCTGGACGGAGACACGGTTTCATATGATTCCGTAAGTGAATATCCTGGTCTGAGCCGTCCCGGTAATAATGACAACTGGAATGAATATACCTGGACTGCCGATGTTAATGCCAGGGGGTATGTTCTTGCCAACAGAAAACTGGCAAAGGCAAAGAGCAGTAACTATGCAATGAACCTTGCCTATACCTACCTGAAGGATGACGGTACATTCGCATCAATCAGTATTCCGATGTACAACGTTCCGTTTGACGGTGCAAACTCTGAAGGTGCCGCAATCAATGATAATAATTTCATTGTAGGCTGGACAGACAGAAGAGATGACAAACGTGCGGTTGTAGGCGGCAGTTTCCGTGATACTGAAGCCCTGTTCTATGACATCAATGCTGACAAGTACCATTACATCAACGACTTTACCTGTCACAAGGACAGTGATGGAAATACCGACTGTCAGGCTGAAGACGGATACTATTACCACATCCAGTGGGCCGTGGATATTAACAACAGCAATATCATCTATGCGACCGCCTTCCAGTATGCGACCAGAAGTGACTGGGAGAACAGTGTCAATGCTTCAGTGAAGACAGTTCTTTTAAAACCGGCTGATGATGCTTTTCTTACGGATGAGACCGGAGTTATGACCGTCAATGAGAGCAGAAAGGTAACATATGATCGTCATATATCCAAAAACTATTCCACAAAGCGCGGCGGCAGTATCGGCTTCGGCAGTATTCTGCTGATGGCTCTGGCTTCTGTTTTAATCAGAAGACGCAGGGTTTAATATCCGCTCCTGATGGCAAAAAGCTGTGGGAATTTGTTGTTCCCGCAGCTTTTTATTTTTGACAACTGACATTCCCGTGAAGTCCCGGAAACTGCATAATGCCTGCGGGCATGCAAAAAACACATGAACACTGAAACAACCTGCGTGTAAAAACATGATTGGTGTTATCATATCGCCGGAATCAGCGGCAGTTAGGAAAATCCCGTAAATTTCCGCTGCAGGTATTACATTACGTATCTGAGGAAAACAGATTTCTTTCAAGGAACTCCGGAAATATAAATGACAATAACAACAGATGAACTGAAGCAGTTTCTTATCACTGACGGTGCAAGAGCGGACCTGCATCTGCACTCCAATGCTTCAGACGGAAAATTAAGCCCCGCGGAAGTGGTTGCCGCAGCCCGTGAAAGAGGTGTCGTGCTTCTTGCTCTGACGGATCATGATACCTGCGACGGTATCAAAGAAGCCGTCCAGGCCTGTACTGAACATAATGTGCACATGACTACCGGTATTGAAATTTCCACGATCTGGAGAGGCAGGGAAATTCATATTGTGGGATTGTGTTTTGACCCGAATCATCCTGCCATGACATCTCTTCTTGAGAAGCAGAAAAAACTCAGGGATGACAGGGCGAGAGCAATAGGGGAAAAGCTGGAAAAGTGCGGCTTTAAGGATGCTTATCAGAAAACCAGGGAAATGGCAGGGAACACCGCCACCATTACCAGGGGAAACTACACTGCGTACCTGTACAGTGTAGGTGCGGCAGAAACCATGAATCAGTGTTTTGCCAAATATCTGGCCGAAGGCAGAAAAGCGTATGTCAGGGCGCAGTGGTGTTCGGTGGAGGATGCCGTAAATGCCGTAAATCTTGCGGGGGGAATAGCGGTACTTGCTCATCCGAGATCCTATGATCTCAACAACAAGTGGCTAAGAATGCTGATAACCGATTTTAAAAACGCCGGCGGAGAGGCCATGGAGGTCAGCGGATCTCTGCAGTCACCTGCTGATCGTGATTTTCTGCAGGTTTTATCGGTGGAATATGAGCTTTTTGCTTCATGCGGCTCAGATTTTCATCGAGAATGTAAATATATTAGTATCGGCGGTGGCGGAAGATTGCCCGATAGAGTCAATCCCGTATGGAATCATAAAAAGTTTAAGCTGGAGGTTTGATTATCATGGCAGAGGTTATAGTTGTTCATCCTGAGAATCCTCAGGAAAGAAACATACATCGTATTGCCGAACTTTTAAGGGACGGAGCCGTGGCTGTGCTGCCTACGGACTCAGGATATGCGCTGGGATGCGTGCTGGAAAACAAGGAAGCGCGTGAAAGAATCATCAGAATCAGAAACGTGGATAAGAACCATAATTTTACCCTGCTGTGTGCTGATTTGAGTGAACTGTCCACCTATTCGAAGGTGGATAACACTGCTTTCAGACTGATTCGTAACAATACTCCGGGACCATACACCTTTATTCTGAAGGGAACCAAGGAAGTTCCGAAAAAGCTGATGAATGAAAAGCGTAAGACCATAGGTCTGAGAGTTCCGGAAAACAACATCATCGCTGAACTGCTCAGATACATGGGAGAACCGCTGATGAGCGTTTCCCTGATTCTGCCTGAAAGCGACAAGGCGGAAAATGATCCTTATGAAATTGATGATAAAATCGGTAAACTGGTGGATGTGATTGTGGACGGCGGTTATCTGGTGGAACAACCTACCACGGTGATCAATCTTTCTGAAGAGGGATCCGTGGAAGTTGTGAGAGTCGGTTCCGGTGATCCGACTCCGTTTCAGTAAATTCTGAAAGATTTTACCTTGGTGATTAAGGTCGGTTTATGCGGAGAAAATCTCCGGTGAACTGATTGTTTGTGTGGAAGCCTGCTTTTTATGCAGGTTTCCGTTATCTGTATTAAAGCATTAATCATATGTCGGGGCGTGGAAATGAAAATTGCCGCACTGGTGGAGAATACATGTGCCAACGGCCGCCTGGAGGTTGAACACGGACTCTGTCTTTACGTCGAGACACCTCATCACCGGCTGCTTCTTGATTCAGGGGCTTCAGATCTGTTTCTTAAAAATGCCGGAATAATGCATACGGATCTCAGTCTGATTGATACGGTTGTACTGAGTCACGGACATAATGATCACGGAGGCGGACTGTCCTGTTTTCTGCAGTGCAACTCTGTCGCGAAAATCTATATGCAGACGTCTGCATTCGGCGAGTACTATTCCATTCATGAAGCTCCGAAGTTCATCGGTCTTGACTCAGAACTGAAAAAAACATCCCGGATTGTGATGTTGAACGGCTGCATGAGAATTGACGATGAGCTGGAGATTTTTGCCGGAATAGTGAGTAACAGACCTGTACCGTCGGCAAACGGAACTCTGAAGATAAAAACCGGAACCGGTTTTGTTCAGGATGATTTCCGGCATGAGCAGTGTCTGGTGATTACTGTCGGTGAGAAAAGAATTCTGCTTTCCGGATGTGCACATCACGGTATTCTGAATATTCTGGATGAGTTCAGAAGCATATATGAAACCGAGCCGGATGTGGTGATAAGCGGTTTCCATCTGAAGAAGAAAACCGCCTATACGGCTGATGACATCAGGGAAATCAGGGGGATAGCCCGGGAACTGAAAAGCTTCCGTTCGGTTTTCTACACCTGTCACTGTACCGGAGAGGAGGCTTTTGCGGTAATGAAGGAGGTAATGGGGGGCAGGCTTCATTATTTGCACTGCGGAGATGTTCTGGAATTCTAGAGTAAGTTTTTTTTCTGTCCGCATGTAAAAAACTCCAGTCCGGCAGGTGGCCGTACTGGAGAAATATCAGACATTGACTAATGTCTATCGGTTTCAATCATCGATTACAGTTATTATCTGTTCTTTTCAATCAGACTTTCCAGCTGATTGAGGCTTAATGCTCCCACGTGACGTTCAACTTCCTGACCGTCCTTGAGAACAATCAGACACGGAACACCGGTGATATGGAATGTTTCTGCGGCGACAGTTGCTTCATCAACGTTGTGCAGGCAGATCTTGAGTTCAGGGTGAGCCTGACCGTATTCCATAATGCGAGGTCTTAAAACCTTGCAGTGTCCGCACCATTCAGCGCCGAAAACCAGAAGCTTGAGCTCCTTGTCATCAAGAACTTCACTCTTGAAGTTTTCGTTATTGATCATAATCATGCTCATAGTAAATCTCCTTGAGATGTTGCAGTTATTTTTGAATAAATATTGTCTGGTTGTTTTGTGCAGTTTTTTATTGTTTTATGTTTTTTAAACATCAGATTAATCTGATGTAAATCTGTTTTCGATGTTTTTAGTATAACACTAAATTTAATTTAATCAAATTAAATTTTAAAAATCTAATTAAAAAATTCAGATAATTGCTGTAAAATATAAGTAAGGTCGAATGTGGAAACCGGTTTACGGTTCTTCCACGGAACTGATATGCAAAAGAACTGTTTTACTGAAATAAGAAGGATACGTATTCTGATTTCAATAGAACTGTGACTCATTCCGCCTTTCCCGAAGGGAGGCATGATAAAGTGTATTCTTCAGAGATCTGAAGATGATTTGTTAAATACCGGAACTGCCATGAAAATAGATGAATCCATGACATTAAAGAGTCAGTTATGTTTCCCTTTATATGCCTGTGCCAGAAAGGTGGTAAATAACTATGCTCCTTATCTTGAACCTCTCGGCCTCACATACACACAGTATGTCACCATGATGGTTCTGTGGGAGAGAGAGGAGATTTCGGTAAAGGATCTCTGTCAGGAACTCTATCTCGATTCAGGTACGATTACTCCCGTCATCAAGAAACTGATGAAGGACGGGTATATCAGCAAATTCAGAAGTGAGAATGACGAAAGGGTTGTGATTGTCAGAATAACTGAAGAGGGAATGGCTCTTTACGAAAAGGCAAAGGATATTCCGGAACATGTCTGCGGTTCAATGTCTGAAAGGGGATGTAAATTTACTCCGGAAAAAGCCAGAGAGCTGAGGGAGGCTCTGTTCACCATTCTGAAGGCCTGCGGTCAGTAATCAGATTTTTATAAATATTTCAGTAACTGTACGTTTTTAAAATCATTTGTAACATTTTGTAACAATTTGTATAGAGATTGAAACACATTCCGCTGAGACTGTTTGTATAATAATAATCAGTGAATGCGGGAGTATTCACTATGACTTTGTGAAAAGTGATTGATTTATCCTTAAACTTTTATCTTATTATGCATCTTTGCGGAGTGTATTGACCTGCCGATCCACTGTAAGTCAATGCACTTTTTTTTTGCCTTTATAATTTCCGTCAGATTACGGTTTTTTTCATTCGGTGTATCAGAGGCTGATTCCAATGATTCCGGCCAGTTCCCTGAAATCTTTGGCAACAAAATCAGCACCGAAGACTTCAGGATGCTCCTTGTCCCTGATATATCCCCACAGAGCCAGGGCGGTTTTCATGTCCGCATTGTGGCCGGCTTCAATATCTCTGATGTGATCTCCCACATAAAGACAGTTTTTAGGTTCCACGTTGAGTTTTCTGCAGGCGTAGAGAAGCGGTTCCGGATTCGGCTTTGATACCGGAAGAGTGTCACAGCCGACGATTACTCCGATGTCCGAGAGTTCCTTGAATTTGCCGAGAACCCTGCATGCGAGATGATCCGGCTTGCTGGTTACCACCGCATACGGAATACCGTTCTTTTTCAGGGCGTTAATCAGTTCGGCCGTGCCGTCAAAGTAACAGGTTCTGTCAGCTATGTGCTCATGGTAGTAGGGAAGAAATTCCAGTCTCATCTTTTCAAAATCATATTGCGCCTGTTCTTCTTCCGGTATGCCTGATTTGAGCAGGGCTCTCATTCCGTCTGAGGCATACATTCTTGCCGTGTCGTCGGAAATCGGTCCCCTGTTGTAGAGAGACAGAACGTGATTTGTGGCTTTACCCAGATCAAGGGCAGTGTCGAGAAGGGTTCCGTCCAGATCAAACAGGACGGCTTCATAATTTGAACTCATAGTGTCTGTTATCGGTTTTAAAGTGAAAAATCTACGTCAGATTATACCACACGATTATCTCACTCTTTACCTTTGACAGGGAACGCTGTCTGTTTTTTTATATATTCTGATAGAATACCTCAGTTTGAGAACGGTGGCGAAAGATGAACACTGGTCATGATGCGTCTGAAATACCTGACAGATTTCTGGAGGCCGGTATATTCATTTCGTAAACTTATGAATCACGCATTGTTTTCGTTGACATTTCGGTCTCTGCTAATAAAATGAAATCAGTAGGAATATTTTCAGTAAAGATACATATCAAGGTAGCGCAACATGGATGAGATTGAATACTTAAAGTCCTGTGTAAAGTCAATTAAGGATTTCCCTAAGCCTGGAATCGTGTTCAGGGATATAACCAGCGTATGTGAAAATCCTGAGGCTTTCCCTCTTATCTGTAAAAAGATGGCTGAGCTGTACGCCGATGCGGGCATTACCAAGGTGGTTGGAAGTGAAGCCAGAGGCTTTGTATTCGGTGCTCCTGTCGCCGCTCTTCTCGGCTGCGGTTTTGTCATGGCGAGAAAGCAGGGCAAGTTACCAAGAGAAGTCTACAGTGAATGCTATGAACTTGAGTACGGTACCAACGTGCTTGAGATGCATCAGGATGCCATCAGCAGTGACGACAGAATTCTGATTGTTGACGATCTGATTGCCACCGGCGGTACGGTTGAGGCTCAGATTAAACTGGTGAACCGCTTCAATGCCACCATTGCCGGTGCGGTATTTGCAATTTCACTTCCGGATCTCGGCGGAGTGGAAATGCTTAAGAACAGATATGGTGTCGACAGCCGCTGCATCATGGAGTTTCCGGGACATTAATCTGAAAGCCGGCAGCTGCATTTAGAACATCCTGCCCGGCCTGCAGAAAGTCAGTGCCGGACGGATGAAGATTGTTTGCGTATTGTGAATCATTCCCTACGACTGACAATTTATATTTTGATTTTTGGCGTGATAGTGATAAGCTATACAGCGCATTGACGGTACGGGGAAATCCGTATATCGGAAGCTGGTTGTTTGTTGTACAGAAGTCCGGTTTCAGTCAGGCGGTTTTAGGTTATTTCATTTTGAGAAAGGCAGATGGCAGATTACACAGTTTTAGCAAGAAAATACCGTCCGCAGTCCTTTGAGGATATGGTCGGTCAGAAACATGTTCTTGCCGCTTTGATAAATGCTTTGGAAACAGGCAGACTTCATCACGCCTATCTTTTAACCGGAACAAGAGGTGTGGGTAAAACCACAATCGCCCGTATTCTCGCCAAATGCTTCAACTGCGAAAAGGGGATTACAGCTCATCCGTGCGGTGAGTGTGAGAGCTGCAGGGCCATTGCCAACGGCAATTATCCGGATCTCATTGAAATCGATGCCGCCTCAAGAACCAAGGTGGAGGATACTCGCGAGATACTGGAGAATGTCCAGTACAAGCCGATAGCGGGCCGTTACAAGGTTTATCTCATCGACGAAGTACACATGCTTTCAACAAGTTCTTTCAATGCTCTGCTTAAGACTCTGGAAGAACCTCCTGAATACGTAAAATTCATCCTTGCGACAACAGATCCGCAGAAGCTTCCCGTTACCGTTGTTTCACGCTGTCTGCAGTTCCAGCTGAAGGCTCTGTCAATTGACGACATCAAGGGACAGCTTAAATACGTGCTTGACGAGGAAAAGATTTCCTATGAGGAAGACGGTCTGGTTGAACTGGCAAGAGCTGCCAGAGGCTCAATGCGTGACGCTCTGAGTCTTACTGATCAGGCGATAGCCCTTGGCGGAGGAAAGGTTACCCTTGAAGGCGTATACGACATGGTGGGAACTCTGGACTCATCATACCTCATTGAAATCCTTAAGGTTATAGCAACCAATGACGGCGTTGCCCTGTCCGGAGTACTCAATACCGTGGCTTCGGTAACTCCTGATTTTGATACACTGCATCTGAGTCTTGCCAGAGTGTTTCATGACATCGCTCTTTACCAGGTGGCAGGCAGCAAGGCTGACATATACTCTCTGCGCAGTGATGTGATTGCCGAACTTTCAGGTCTCTTCAGTCCTGAAGAAGTTCAGCTTTATTACCAGATTATTCTTGAAGGAAGAAGAGAACTTCCTTTCGCACCTGACGGCATGTCTGCTTTTGAGATGACCATGCTTCGTCTTCTGGCGTTCAATTTAAAAAAAAAACAGCCGGTAGTTTCAGAAAGGTAGATTTTCCGGATCTGGCGCTGGATAAAATCAATGATCCGTTGGTGGCTTTTGACCATCTCAATGAGCAGCGAGATGCCGCGAGACAGGAAAACGAGACTCAGGCAAAGCAGAAAAAACAGCAGCAGTCCTCGGAAAGTCATATCAGCAGTGAAACAGTTAACGGCTACCTGAACCTTTTTGATTATATTTCCCTGCTTCAGAAGGAAATTGACAGGCAGGACAAGGAAATAGAAAACCAGTATTACAAGATTACTGCCAACGAACAGAAACTGCAGACACAGAAGCGCGAGGAAGAGTACAAACAGCGTGAACATGCGCTGGCAAACAGAATTCAGCAGGACAGAAGCAGTCAGGCTCTGCAGAATATTCCTGGCAGCACCCTTGCGGGAGCAATTCAGGCTCAGACCGGGATGAACATGCCTTCTTCCGGGGATATGCAATACGGTGACGGCATGGCTCCGGCATCAACTCAGCATCAGCAGATGACCGCGGCTTCCAATGCTTCAATGGGACCTCAGAGACCGGTAATGAGTCAGAGACGTCAGGAAAGCAATGCTGTTCCGAGGTACATTCCCGATAATCATCAGCAGGTTCCGGTCAACAGCTGGACCCGTTCAAGCAGAAATCAGGTCAATGCCGGACATCCGGTTCAGGATGCTTCTCATCCTGCGGTTCAGCATGAACAGCGTCAGCCGGGCAGGGGTCCTGCTGCCGGTAACGTGAAGCAGGGGACTGTCAATTCCTCCGTTCGCATGAATCAGCCACAGATGCCTGTTCAGTCCGGGAACGTAAATAATAACGTTATGAGCGGCATGGTTCCGGATTATGCAGGCGGACGTAACATCGGAGGTTATATCCCTGAAAGTCAGAACGGCGGCGATTATGCCGAACAGTTCGATGACGTGCCGATGCCTGAATACAGGGATTTTGCTTCAGACAGTGATGATGAGGCAGACAGAGCGAACAGTGTTGACTACACGTCGCTTGATCTCACTCCTTCAGTTCAGAACGGCGGCAGAGCTCCTTCATCTGACGCGCAGAAGAATGTTCACCACCGCAGAAAGATTAACGGACGTGAAATCAGAATGCCTATGGATCTGCTCGGTCAGGTATCTGATTCCTATACTCAGGATCTGGTTGCGGCCGGTGTATCCATGGAGAATCTGGTAATACTCAATCGCGGAATCAGAGAATTCGGAGCGAATGAAAACGAGTGGATTATCCGTCTGCCGAAGGTTATCGACGGTATTCTGAACAGAAATGCCTTAAGCGACATGGCAGCCGAGATCAGTGCCGGACTTGGAAGAAACATCAGTCTTAAATTTGATTTTGTGGATGCCGGGGAAATTGAAGGAAGTCCGGAAGCTCTGGATAATCAGTTCTATGAGCAGAATCTTGAAAGCGAGAAGCGTAGTATTGTCGAATCTGAAGGCTTTGCCGAAGTTCAGAACATGCTGGGACTTGATATCGGTGAGGCAAAAATTGAACTGGTTCAGCCTAAAACTAAAGATCAGTCTTAATTTTCTGATACTTTGACTGTCTTAGTTTGACAGTTTGCAAAAATCTTGCATAATAAGAGCTATGTAGTCACGCATACTGTCAGATATGACATCGTGACTGTTTGATAAATAATATAACTTAAAAAGGAATTTAATATGTTCAATGGTATGGGTGGTTTGGGCAACATGATGAAACAGGCCCAATTAATGCAGGAACGCATGAAGAAAGCTCAGGATGAAATTGAAGCTCATGAAGTTGAAGGTGTTGCCGGCGGCGGCCTTGTCAAGGTTCGCATGAACGGTGCACATCAGGTACTGAAGGTTGAAATCTCTGAATCAGCTTTCGGTGATGATCGTGAAATGTGTGAAGACCTGATTGTTGCTGCTTCAAATGACGCAGCCCGTCAGATCAGTGAATATTCAACCGAACGTATGAGTAAGGTAACCAACGGCGTTCCTTTACCACCGGGCTTCAAGTTCCCGTTCTAAAACACGTCTGGAATATTTTTAGGTTTTGAAAGATCCCTTCACGATTTCTGACTGAAGGGATTTTTTAATATGGTGAAACTTCCGTTCCCTATTTGAATATAATTCGGCGGAAGCCTGAAGCGGAATAACGGCGGATGTTCCGTCGTACCGCGGTTGATTGTAGTGGAGCTCTTTTGTTATGAAGTTCAGTCCTCTGGTTGAAAAGTTGATAAATGATCTGCAGATAATGCCGGGTATCGGTCCAAAAAGTGCCCAGAGAATAGCTTTTTATCTTCTGGATCACAACAGAGACGGTGCGTTAAAGCTTGGCGAAACTCTTACTGAGGCCATGAACAATATCAGTTACTGTCCTAAATGCCGTTCGTACAGTGACGGCGAGGAATGTGAAATCTGCAGGGATGCCGGACGTCAGGACAGCGGAATAATCTGTGTGGTTGAAAGTCCAGCCGATGTTCTGGCCATAGAGCAGACAGGTGAATATAACGGAACCTATTTCGTGCTTCACGGACATCTGTCTCCGATAGAAGGCATCGGTCCCGGTGAACTTGGACTTGATGAACTTGCCATACTTCTCGATACCGGCAGATATCATGAAATCATTCTTGCCACCAATCCTACGGTGGAAGGTGATACAACGGCTCATTACATTGCTCATATGGCAGGAAGACGCAATGTGGTTGCCACCAGAATTGCCAGAGGCATACCTGTAGGCGGAGAACTCGAATCGATTGACGGTTCGACCATCATGAGATCTCTTGCAGGAAGAAGTCCTTTATAGACAGATGACCGGAGCCGCTGCTCCGGTCTTTTCTTTCCGTTTCAGAATTTATAAATGGATGTTTTTTTATGCTTTTTTAAGAAAATTTGCACGAATTGACATCATTTTCTTGAAATCCTGTTTTTTAACCCCATATTGACTTTAGATATATGAAAAAACAGCCGCATATGCATAAGTCGCGGTCTGTTTTTACCGATTTTATTTAGTTTGATAATCCATTTGAAAAAAACAGAGGATATTATGAGCGAAGTTGAAAAGCATGGTTTTCAGACAGAAGTTAAACAGCTTTTAGGTCTGCTGGCTAACAGTTTATATTCAAACAAGGAAGTATTTTTAAGAGAACTTATTTCCAATGCGTCAGATGCTATCGATAAACTGCGTTTTATTTCTCTCGAAAAGCCTGAAGTTTTAGGTAACGATCCTGAATTCCGTATCCGTGTTTCAGCCGATAAGGAAAAGAAGACCCTGACCATTTCCGATAACGGTCTCGGTATGACCAGACAGGAAGCCATTGATCACTTAGGTACCATTGCCAAGTCAGGTACCGCCGAATTCTTCAAGAATCTTACCGGTGATCAGTCAAAGGACTCACAGCTTATCGGTCAGTTCGGTGTAGGTTTCTACTCTGCATTCGTTGTAGCCGACAAGGTTACCGTAATCAGCCGTTCATACAAGTCAAATGCCGATGAAGCGGTATGCTGGGTATCAGACGGCAGCGGTGAATTCGAAGTAAGTCAGGTTACAAAGGCTGACCGCGGTACCGAAATTATCTTAAGTCTCCGTGATGACGAAACTGAATTCCTTGAAGACTGGACTCTCCGTTCAAACATCAGCAAGTACTCAGATCATATCAGCGTACCTGTACAGATGCTTGAAACCGTTAAGCCGGAAGGTGATGACAAGAAGGAAGGCGAAGAAGCCGAATACACCGAATGGAAGCAGGTTAACGACGCCAAGGCTCTGTGGACCAAGAATCCTAAAGATGTTTCCGATGACGAATACAAGGAATTCTACAAGCACATTTCTCATGATTTCCAGGATCCTCTCACCTGGACTCATAACAAGGTTGAAGGCAGTCAGGAGTACACCAGCCTGATGTACATTCCTCAGCGTGCTCCGTTTGATCTGTTCAACAGAGAACAGAAGCACGGTCTGAAGCTGTATGTTCAGCGTGTATTCATCATGGATGACGCTGATCAGTTCATGCCTGGATATTTACGTTTTGTTAAGGGGGTTCTTGATTCAAACGATCTTCCTCTTAACGTATCTCGTGAAATTCTTCAGAGCAACAAGATCAGTGCCCAGCTGAAGAAGGCATGCACCAAGAAGGCTCTGCAGATGATTGCAAAGCTTGCCAAGGATGATGACAAGACCAAGTACGAAACCTTCTGGGCTCAGTTCGGTTCAGTGCTCAAGGAAGGTCTGGTTGAAGATTATGAAAACCGTGATGAAATCTTCGGTCTTTTAAGATTCGCTTCAACCGCCAATACCGGCAGTGAACAGAATGTTTCACTTGAAGACTACATTTCACGCATGCCTGAAAAGCAGAAGAACATTTACTTCATCACAGCTGAATCATATCAGGCTGCCGTTGCAAGTCCATATCTTGAAACCCTTAAGAAGAAGGGGGTTGAAGTTCTGCTGATGTGGGAACGTGTAGATGAATGGGTAATGAATCAGGTTTCTGAATACAAGGACAAGAAGTTCATCAACGTATGTTCTGCAGACCTTGATTTAGGTGAGCTTGAAGACAAGGCTGAAAAGGAAGAACAGGAAGCCAAGGCTACCGAAAACAAGGATCTTCTTGAAAGAATCAAGAACGCTCTTGCAGGTGAAGTCAGCGAAGTTAAGGTTTCAGGCCGTCTGGTTGATACCCCAAGCTGTGTAATCAGCGAAGGTAACGCCATGTTAACCGCTCAGATGCGCAGACTTCTTGAAGCAAGCGGTCAGAAGCTTCCGGAAGAAAAGTTTGTTCTTGAAATCAATCCTGATCATGCAATCATCAAGAAGATGAGTGCTGAAGCAGACGATGCCAAGTTCAAGGACTGGGCTACCCTGGTTCTGGATCAGGCTTTACTTGCCGATCAGCGCGGTCTAAAGGATCCTGTTGCCTACGTTAAACTGGTAAATTCATTATTACTGGCTTAATCTGACAGTTTACGGGTAACACTGTAATGCAGGAGGCCGTACGGATTTCCGTATGGCCTTCCTTATATCTTGTACGCAGGGCTCTATTTGCTTATAATGTTACAGGTTTTTTTGCGGCGGATTTTTCCGCATATTTTTTTACAGATAATTAAAGGTATTACTCATGCGTATTATTCTTTTAGGTGCTCCAGGTGCCGGTAAGGGTACTCAGGCTCAGTTCTTAATGCAGAAGTTTGGTATTCCTCAGATTTCTACCGGTGATATGCTTCGTTCAGCCATTAAGGCCGGTACTCCGTTAGGTCTTAAGGCCAAGGAAGTTATGGATAAGGGCCAGCTGGTATCTGACGATATCATCATCGGTCTTGTTAAGGATCGTGTTGCTCAGGCTGACTGTGCAAAGGGCTTCCTTCTTGACGGTTTCCCTCGTACCATTCCACAGGCTGAAGCTCTTGATTCAAACAATATCAGCATCGATGCAGTTGTTGAAATCGCCGTACCTGACGATGAAATCGTTAAGCGTATGAGCGGCCGCAGAGTACACCTCGCTTCAGGCCGTACCTACCACGTTGTATTCAATCCTCCTAAGGTTGAAGGCAAGGATGACGTTACCGGTGAAGATCTGGTTATCCGCAAGGACGATGAAGAAGCTACCGTACGCAGCCGTCTGAATGTATATCATTCTCAGACTGAACCTCTGGTTGCCTTCTACTCAGCCAAGGCTGCCAAGAATGAATGCAAGTTCATCAAGGTTGACGGTACCAAGAAGGTTAGTGAAGTTAGCGCTGAACTTGATAAGCTCTTAGCTTAATTCAGACTGTCATAACTGAACGGAAAAGACCTGAAAGCTGATGTTTTCAGGTCTTTTCATATGGAAGGATACAGGCGGAAAGCCCGTATCCTTTTAAACGGAGTGTTATTCCCAAATTTTGCGAGTTTTAACTGATCTGGTATAAAAACTAGATTCATAAAAATCTCTCGAGAGAGGGATTTTACATTTCTAGAGTTTTTCGTAGTCGGAGATTTCCAATTCAGAGAATTCCTCTTCCAGTTCATCCGCAAGAGATGCGTTTAAATCCTCCTGACATTCCTGTTGCGCAAGTTCTTCACTCGGCTCCGGGATATCCATTGCGTGTAACAGGTCTCTAAGTCCGCCAACAATTTCCGTGTAATAATTGCCGAAGCTGAACTGAGTCATTTCTATCGTATTCAGCTTATCGATTACTGCAGAATCGCTGTCGTATTTAAGCTTTAGATTCTGCATTTTTTTGGTGGCATTGTTAACACGTCTGCGGAACATGATGGCTATTGATGTTGCAATGAACTGAACAAAGGCTTTTCCTTCAAGAGATTCGTTGGAACTTACCCTGAATCTGTTACAGCCCAAACGCTGTTTATAGAGGTTGAATGCGTATTCCACTTCATTCCTGTCGAAATAGGCCTTATGGGCTTCTATCGGATCCCGTACCTCATTGCTGATAAGAACGCGAATGCCTTTCATAAGCAGGTAGTCATTCAAAGCCTGACGGTTTGTGGCATAAGTTGTCACTGTTTCTTTATTATTATCGTCAGTGATGCGGACTTCGTGTTTTTCAGTGACAAAAACCTCTCTGATTAACTTAAGGTTTTGGGGAAATTCCCTGTTTTCCTTAAGCAGTTTTATGACCTTTGAAATCTTGGCGGTAATGTTTTTCTTTTCTGAATTGAAAATTTCGTCATTGTAGTAGAAATGCAGATAAACCCTGTCTCTTTCTCTGGGCGGACGTACGGTGCAGTTTGTCCTGTAGTTAACGGGATAACTCCATACCGTTTCAACGGTCATGGCGTGACAGTCTATTTCATCATCGTACGCGGCAGGATCAAGCAGATCTGCCTGTATATCCTTAAAGAGATTCCTGCACGTGGTGAATGAAGTTTTTAAATTCATGAGAAAGGAGACTTTGTTCTGGCAAAAACGATTAATGTTTTTAATGCTTGAATATCCCTTGTCGGCAACAAATACAGCATTGCCGTCAAGTTTAATCCGGGCCTGTTCCTGAAGCAGGTGTTTTACGGTGCAGATATCGGGAATGTTTCCGGAATATGTTCTGTAATACACAGGTTCACCCGTGAGCTGGTTAACCACCATGAGAACATTTATCTGAGGAAGCATGTCCCCGTCTTTGTCGTGTCCGTATGCGGATTTTGCCAGTTTAACTGAGTGGGTGGAGATGGAAGTTGAATCCAGCGCCCAGTATTTACAGGATTTAAGCTTTTCATCCCTTTTCATTGTCAGTTCGTTCAGAAGAGCAATGAACCTGTCTATTTTATCGGATGTTATGTTTTGGAATATTCTGGTGATGGCTGAAGGAGTCAACTGCTTCTGCCATGGCAGTCTGTGTTTTTCGGCAAAACCTTCATATCTGCTCATGGCATTATTTTCGTTTATGTTTAAAAAGTAGGCCAGAGAAAGAATTTTTTTATTGACGTTACGAGCCCAGAAAACTCTGTTAAGAGCCTCTGCCAAAGGAGTTCCTGCAATCATCTGATCGAATACCCAGGTGGCGCCTGCAGCATATTTTTTGGCAGAAAGAGCATCTTTAACCGTAATCTGTTTATCGGTATCAATCGGAGAGAACACAATGGAACCGTCCTCCATTCTTTGCGCAGTGAAATCTTCAAGCTCAGGATGAAGCGCAACAAAGTCATCCTTCCATTGAATTTTTCCGGTTTTTTCACCGCCTAAGATGGTACCGACAGCCTTGGTTGAACCCTTTTCACGATAAGAGCGTTTTTTGACTTCATCCCATGCATTTTTGTAAGAATACATGGAGAAGCATTTTCCTGATTTCATACAGAGAAGAGAAGGTAATTCCGGTTTAGTAACTAACATAATTCGCCTAGATAGATATTAATACAACATATCTTGTATAACATATAAAACAAAGAAACACCACGAAAAATGGTGTTTCTTTGAATTTTTTACATTGCGTACTTATCTATACCCGCAAAATTTGGGGTTATTCTGCAGAGAAGGATCTGATGGTTCTGATGTTTTCAGGAATATCAGGAAGTGCGTGATCCCTGAGATAACTGCGGATGATATCTGCATCACTGCCGATGTTTTTCAGAGGCTTTTTCCCTTTTAACAGACTATAGCCGTCCTTTCCCTTCAGGATGTAGGTGGTTATCAGTACTCTGTAGTTTCTGTTCATGTCCAGGGATTCCTCTCTGCCTTCGCGTGTCAGAATACTGATGTCGGAGACAGGGGTATTGCCTTTTCCCCTAAGACTGTAACTGAAGCCGTACCCGCACGGTACTCCGCCTGATCTGGACTGAAGGTCTTCATTGACGAATTTCATGGTATCGTTGAGAACTTCGTAGATGTCCTTTCCGCTCATTGTAATTTCCACAACGTCATTTCCGAACGGTGTAACGTTCAGCAGATCCTCCTCAGTAAAATCTCCTTTGCTGATGTCGGTTCTGTACATGCCTGAATTTACCAGATAAATGTCGGCACCGGTGTTTTCAAGAATGACTTTACCGAGAGTCTGACAGGTTTCAGAACCGTACGGATTGCTTTTGCCTTTTATGTTGCAGTAGGCATAAGGGTATCTGGTATTGCAGAAGTCTCTCGGTGATCTGCCGATAACCTTCTTTCTGGTTTCAAGAACATCCCTGTATGATTTAAGGGCGGCTGTCGCTTCATTATTCTTAGAGGCTCTTATGTAGGGAGAGTCCGGCAGATTCGGCAGACGGCCGGCTTCCTCAACAGCCTCTTTTTTTGACAGTGTACTGTTTTTATGAGGTTCCGCGGTATCGGTCCACAGAGGCATAACCGGAGTACCTCCGCACTGCAGTACATTGCCGTGTCCGTCAAAGGTAACCTTTAGATCCCCGATGACCTTGCCGTATTCGTACGCCTGCACAATACAGATTTTATGCCCGGAGGCATTGGTTGCCGTTATCGGATAAGGACAGTCCACCGAAATTCCCTTGTCTGAAAAATTACCGCACAGGGTATGAGAATCTCCTCCGATAATGATATCTACATCATTAAGCAGGGATGCATTGGTCTTATCTGAAGTAATCCCCTGATGGGTAATCAGAATATGGATATCCGCTCTGTCAGCATTTTCAGAGGTTAGTTCGTTGATGGTCGGAACCGTCTTTTTAAAGCTCATTCCTTCTTCGGGGGATGAACTTCTTACAATTTTGCTTTCGTTGGTTACGGCATAGAAGGCTACGTTTTTTCCTGATACTTTTCGGATATGAGAGGATAAACCTCTGTCAGTCACTTTGCTGTCCGGTGCTGCGGTCATATCCGAATTTATCATCAGGCTCTGGGGACTGTAATGTTTCATGAAATTCATGAAGGTTTCAATGCCGTCCCCTCCGTGGTCAAATTCATGATTTCCCAGCATGTAGTAGTCCGTGTGTAAAAGACCATGAAGTACGGCGTCACTTTCTCCGTGAAACGTATCATAGTTCAGTGCGTTGCCCGTAATCTGATCTCCTGCCGAAATCACAATAAGATCCGGATTCTGCCGTTTCCTTTCTTCAACAACGGATTTCAGGGCTTCGGCACCGCCGACGTCAACCTTAATCATTCCTTTCGGAGTATTGATACCTATGCTTACGGGATCGGTGTAGGAATGCAGGTCGTTGACATGGAGAATTTCCAGCTCAAAATTTTCATCCGAAAGGGGGGGCTTTTTATCGCTGTGACTGCTGCATCCGGAGAGTGCCGTCATAATCAGCAGGCTCAGCATTGCATATCGTGAGAAATTTTTCATATAAGGGTTTTGTCTCCTTTAATGGCAGTTGACAGACTACCGGTTCAGCGGCTTATCTTTCCGGTCTTATTCTGTATTCGTTGTTGTAGTCCTGAATCAGTCTTTTGGTGATTTCCTTTTCAGGCTTGCTGATAATAAACTTTGCATTGCCGTAGTCTTCCTGGTTGCCGTGACTCAGTACCAGAATATTGTCGGCAATGTGCTTGATCAGACCGATGTCATTGAGACAGATGATGAGAGCTGTTTTCTTTTCCTGCTGACAGTCCATCAGAAGGTTCAGACAGTGTGAACGCAGCTGTGCATCCAGCTTTTCAATATTTGAGTCAACCAGCAGAATTTCCGGTTCCATGATAAGCGCTCTGGCAAAAGCGAGTCTCAGCAGCTGATTTGATGTCAGAAAGCTGGGATAATTGTATTTTATGGTGGAGGACAGGCCGACATATTCAAGCATCTGGTCTACACGGTAATCCCTCTGAACCGCCGAGTAATCGGTATTGAGTTTGAGCGGCTGTTCAAGAATGAAATTGACTCGTTTATGCGGATTTACCGCATTTTCATAGTCGGATGACAGCAGTTGGATAAAGCTTATTCTGTCTCTTCGTTCGTAATCCCTTAACGGTTTTCCGTGAACGAGAATTTCTCCCGTATGCGATATGTACGGATTATTCAGAATTTTCAGCAGTGTTGATTTTCCGGAGCCTGCATCACCAGTCAGTACCAGAGTCTGATTCTGTTCCAGTGTGAAGCTGATATTCTTCAGTATATCAATCTTTTTGTGAAAAAACAGATACTTGCGGTTGCGAATAGTGGCTCCCAGATTGCTTACCTGAAGTAAAGGAATATGCTTATTTTGACTCATTTTCCTTCTCCATATTCAAAGGATAATAACATCTGAAGAAACCGTTCTTGGTCTTGACTACAGGCGGCATGGTGTTGCATTCGCGATCCGCGTGAGGACATCTCGGTCCCAGCGGACATCCGATAGGTGTCTGGGTAAACTCCGGCGGGTCACCTCTCAATACGTCCAGTTTCATTTTTACTTTTACCTGACGGTTGAATTCAGGAATGGCATTAATCATTGACTGGGTGAACGGGTGATGAGGGGAGTTGATAACCTGTTCTTTCGGACCGCTTTCAACAATCTGGCCGCAGTAGAGCATTTTTATGTTATCCATCAGATTGGAGGCCGGTCCCAGGTCATTGGTTATATACAGCAGAGTGCCGTTATTGTTTTCAATATAGCTGTGGAACAGTTTGAGAATCTGTACCTGTGACGTACTGGTCATACCGCTGATGGGTGAGTCGGCAATCAGCAGTTTCGGTTTTCTGGACAGAGCCATGGCTATGATTATCTTCTGACAGAGAACCTCGGAAAGCTGATACGGCAGGGATCTTAATACCGGTTTGGTGTTTTTGATGCCTACCTTGTGCAGAATATTGTTAACCGCTCTGAATCTCCAGAACGGCCAGCGGTACCATTTATCGTCAAAACAGCTGTTGTTCAGAGATGCTCTCATCTGCACACCGATAGGCAGTTCCGGATCCAGGCTGGCTCTCGCCTCCTGAAAGATGATGCCCACCTCTCTGCTGAGTATCTTACGGCGTTCGCTGACGCTGAGGTTTGTAAGATCCATGTCCCTGAATTTAAAGTAGTCCACGGTAACCTTCATGTCATGACCGTACATTCCCATGATGGCCTTGATAATCAGACTCTTGCCGGAGCCTGAACTGCCTACAAGACTGCAGATTTCCCCGTCATTTATCATCAGGTCAAAGTTTTTGCATACCTGAACATATGACGTTTCATTTCTAAGCAGAATGGTAAGATTTCGGATATCAAGCAGCATCAGACACCCCCGTGTTCAGAACGCGGCAGATACCGTGACCCACCAGCTGAATGGATGAAATGAGTACAATCATTGCCACTCCCGGAATAATTGCTTTGGAAGTGCTTATGTAGATGATGTCTATGCCTGATGCCATCATGTTTCCGAGTTCCGGAGTAGGCGGCTGGGCTCCGAAACCGAGGTAACCGACCGCGGCTATGTCCATGATGGCGATGGAAAGCCCCTGAGACATGTTGGAGATAATGGTACTCATTATGTTCGGCAGAATGGTTGTTAAGGAAAGATGCATTCTGGAAGAACCTTCGGCGATTTCCGTACGCACGTATTCCTTTTCCAACTCCGTCTGGGAAGCATGATATGATTCATGAATAAATCTCGGCAGCAGGGATATGCCTATTGCCAGGGCCGCGTGGGGAAGACTGGGGCCAAGTATGCCGATGGTAATAAGGGCTATCAGGATGGACGGTATGGAAAACAGAATATCGAATATATGATGAAGCACGCTTTTCTGCGCTCTGCGCCGGGACATGGCACTTGAAAGTCCGAAGCAGGTTCCCACAATCATGGAAACAGTGCATGCCAGAAAGGCGTATTTGGTGGTGTTCTGAGCGCCGATCATCAGTCGGGAAAGGAAGTCTCGACCGAATTCATCCGTACCCAGAAAGTGATGCAGGTTACCTCTGTCACTCCATGACGGAGGCAGCAGTCTTTCGGCCACATTCTGAGTCAGCGGGTCAAAGTTGACGCACAGAGGCAGAATGAAAATAACACAGATACAGAGAACCAGTGTGTAGAGACCGATTACATCCGTAGTGCTCTTTTTGTATATCTGCCAGGCTATGTCCTTGTCAGACTGGAGCTCTTTTGCTTCTCTGTTTAAATCAAACATGGCGGTTCCTGTGTTATCAGCTGTGTGTTAAACGGGTTCGGTTGATTACCAGGGTACTGAGAATATCCAGGGTTATGTTCAGTATCAGGAAGCTGGTTCCCAGCACAAAGGTAGTTGCCTCAATGATTCTGCCGTCAGAGTTTGAAATACTCTGGGTAATCCACAGTCCGGTACCCGGCCATTCAAATATAACTTCCACAAGGATGCAGCTGGAGTACAGATTGCAGATAATAATATTCAGTTTCTGGATAATGTCCGGAAGAATGTTTCTCAGTACATGATGAACACCGATGTCAAACTTGCTTTCACCGCGGCAGTATGCCGCTTTTATAAAGTATTTCTGAGTAAGATTTATTGTAGCTCTGCGGGTGATTCTGGCGAATGTTGCACAAGGCACTATACTCAGTGCCGTCAGTGGCAGGGCCAGATGCTTGAGCATGTCCATAAATACGTCGTAGTTTCCGTAGATGATTACATCGATGGTCATGAATCCGCTGTATCTGGGAACGTCGTAGAGCAGTGATATATTACCGCTTGTCGGAAATATTTTTATGTAAATGCAGAATAGCAGAATAAAAATCTGTGCACTCCAGTATACGGGAACCGAACTGCTCAGCAGACAGTATCCGTAGATGCATTTATCTGTAAAACTGTGATGGTTCAGACCACCTACTATTCCCAGAAAGATACCGAAGCCGAACGATATTACCAGCGACAGCAGCAGGAGTTCAACGGTAGGGGGGAAGAACAGCTTCATTTCTTCGATAATAGGCATGCCGCTTTCACTGCTGTTTCCGAATTTTAAGGTGATGAGGTCTGTCGCATAATGAATGTAGTCGGGAACTATTCTGTTGATTTCCAGGTCGCCGAGTCTGATATGAGCCCAGAAAAGGATCAGAGTCAGAATAAACATGGTGATCAGAAAAAGCTGCATCTTTTTGAAAATGAACTCAATCATTTATCTGTCCCCCTGTTTTTTTCAATATAGGCGTTGACAAAGGATACACCGCCGTAAGGGGTTGGTTCGAGTCCTTTAATGTATTCCATGGCCACGAACAGATTAATGTTGTATATGAGCGGATATACCGGCATTTCGTTTACCAGTATGTTCATAATGTACTTCTGCAGACGTATGGCGTCGGGATCGTTCTTATCAAGGTAAGAAAGATCCTCGTACATGTTTTCCAGAGTATCATTGCACCAGCCGGTGTAATTTCCGGTATAGCTGATGTTTGAATTCAGTGATGAGCGTCTGCGGTTGTTTTTTCTGCAGGAAATCATCTGATAGATAAGACTTTCTGAATCTGAGTATACGTTTACGATGGCGATGTCAAACAGTCCCTTTTTAAGTCTGTTCTGCCCCTGATTTGTTCTGTATGTCTTAATTCTGGCTTTGATTCCCTTTTTTTCAAAATTTGATTTGAGAAACTGGGCAATCTTGGAGTGGGCGGTATTGGAAATCACGTTAGACTGGAATATGGTGATTTCAATTTCCTGCTGCTTAAGTGTTTCATAGGCTTCAAGATATTCATCTCTTGTCAGTACGTGAGCAAACAGTTCGTATCCCGGTTCTGGAATCTCTTTTTTAGGAATGGCGTATTCAGGAATATCTTCATTAAACTGATTGACGAACTTGTCGGATCTTTCGTGTACCAGCGGTTTGCTTACGTTCTCTCCGAGCAGTTCCTTTTCCACATCATCTATGGAGGAAGAGCCGGTAGCAGGCGAAGGGGAGTTACTCTGAATTTTCAGAAAATCGGCAGGTTTTTCATCGAACAGTTCGACAATGTAATGCCCCTGATCAAAGAAAACGGTACTGTTCAGTTCTTCCAGACTGAACATTGATGACAGTGTTCTTCTGAGGGCTCCCGTGCTCAGATAAGGTTTCTTCGTGTTATAGATTATAAAGGTGCCGTTAATGGTGTTTTTCTGAAGGATGTTGAAATCCTCTGGAACCTTCTGCAGAAAACTCATCTGGCTGGCTGTAGGGTTACTGATGATGTGGCATTCGCCGGTAAAAAGTTTGTACAGAAGCTTGTTTGCTCTGTAAGAATTGGTCAGAATCAGATTCTGAACCTGCGGTTTCGGACCGTGATAATCATAAAATTTTTTCAGTTTGGCATATCTGCCCCTGACAAAAGTGTTCAGCTGATACGGGCCGGATCCGATTGCATAGTGATCGATGGTATCTATGGGAAGGTTCTTTTTAATTATGGTATCGGCATATTCCTTGCTGAGAATTACTGAATTGTCGGTGGCAAGGAACGGCTGAAGAAGGTTTGTTGGCTGTTTGACTTTGAATTCAACCTTGTACGGACCGACGGCTTTTACGCTTATCAGATTGTTCACGATATCCATATGAGATATGTACGGAAAATCTTCAATAGGTCTGTAGAAAGGATTACCCTTGTTAATCATTCGGTCAAAACTGAACGCAACATCTTCAGCGTTGAGTTTTCTGGTTGGAGTGAAGAACTGGTTTGACTGGAACGAAATATCCTTTGCAATATTAAAAACGTATACGGTGTCGTTCTGATAAATTTTTTCCAGGGTGCCGATGGAACTTCTAGTGGATTTTGTCTGCGGATCAATGCTCAGCAGACGGTCATACACGGCAAAGGAAATGGAGGAGGCCATTGAGGAAATCGGATGCCGCTGAGGGTTCATATGAGAAATGTTTTTTTCTGAGCAGTATATCAGACTGTCCTGTGTCATACCGGCATCCGCAGAGGCCTGAGGCCCTGTCAGCAGAATAATGCCCAGCATTATCATTAATGGCAGGATAATAAAAGACTTCATGAAAAAACAGTGTCCCATGGTGAAACTAACAGCGAGTGCTTTCCAAAAAAGCACACCCCTAACAGCCGTATTTTATCAAAATTCCGCGAAATAATCGGGGATTTTTGGATGTTTTATGCCAAAAATCAAGCTTTCAAGCCAAGTTTAACTTCCTGTATTAACCATTGAATCCGTGGCGACAGCTTTATGACGGCAAATGTACAACCGAGTCAGAATTTCAGTTTTGTCTTACATTCTGCCGGCTCCCGTCCGGACTTTTAAACAATGCCGGCTTCACTGTTATGCGGCTGTTCAAATCCATAAACATTCCATAAAACAGCCGTCGATGTTGATATTTGGGGCAAATGTCTTTAATATTTGATAGTAGCGGTTTAAGCATATTTTGTCTCTTTGTGCAAAAAGAGTAATTAATTAGAACAATGTAAATATTATCTGCTATCCTACAGAAGTAAAAGTACGGCTTGAGGATTAATGGAGAAGATGGCGGCGTTATGAGTGAATATAAAGTTGAACTGTTAAGCACTCCTTATGGTGAGGTTGCTTATGAATCATTCCGTGAACTCGGATTTGCTTTTGCGGATAAAAGTGCCGTAATTAAAGAATTGGAAAGTAAAAACACGCCGCGCTACCCGGTTCTCCTTCGTCCGAGACGCTTTGGTAAAAGCACCTTTATCCAGATGCTGAAATGCTTCTATGACATTTCATACAAAGACAGATATGAGGAAATCTTTTCCGGAAAGGCCATCTACACTGAAAATCTCCCCAGCCATAACTCCTACCATGTTATCAATTTTGACTTTTCCAAAGTTAACACTCAAAGCACTACAGCCATGATGAACAGCTTTTTCTCTGCCGTGGCAAACGGCATAGACAACTTCATGATTCGCTATCCTGACTTTGTATTCAGCTACAATAATCTGGATACATCTGACTCTGTTACATTGTTTAATAAATTTGCATCAGCCTATTCGAGGTATGCAAACGATTTTTACGTAAAAAACGGCCAAGGCAGCGGAAGTAAAGGCCGACTTTATGTAATGATTGATGAATATGACAATTTTGCTAATCAGATCCTTTCACAAGACGTTGAACTGTT
>NZ_JNKD01000016.1:0-53995 GCF_000701925.1 Ruminobacter sp. RM87
TTTAACTTCACGGAGAACGGAGCCGATGTCAGTGCCGGATACTACACCATCATCCAGACAGCGATAGCCAACGGTCTGGCTCCGTACAAATATCTTGAATGGCTTCTTACGGAAATCAGTTCGGTAAGACCGAAGAACGTACTCAGCAACATGAGTCATCTTCTGCCGTGGTCAGACAAGGTCCCCGCAGACTGCAGGTCAAACAATCTGGAAGACCTGCGTAAGGCTGAAACAGCTTCCGAGGACTAATCCAATAAATCTTAAAAACTCACTGTGGTAGTAGCACAGTGAGCTTCAATTTTAAATAACCCTATTTGCTTACACGCATACGTTCATTTTACTTCTATCGCTGCTTTAACCGGACTGATTGGTGTGTTCGGAAAATGAAAGACGACATGGCTTGATAAAAAAGCAGAAGGACATTGGTTTTTGAATGAGAAGTGATTATTGGGGAATATAAAAAAGTGAGATATGCAGAAACAAAAAAAGAGTGATTAAATCACTCTCCAAGTCTTCAGAATGGTGGAGGGGGAAGGATTCGAACCTTCGAAGACAGAGTCGGCAGATTTACAGTCTGCTCCCTTTGACCGCTCGGGAACCCCTCCACGCTTTCGATGTGTGTATATTATCATGAAAGTTTAAAAATAAAAGTCTTTTTTTTATTTTTTGGTTTGTTTGCTTGAATATTAGACAAAAAAGTGTTTTAAGCTCTCATGATAATTAATTTCTTTTTGAATGTATTTCTCTGGTTTCAAGACGTGAACCTTCTCCCTTCTTGATAAGAACATAGGTTGCGCCTTTGTCTCCGTGATACGGCATGGCGGTGTGGTAAGCCAGAACTTCAGGCATCATCTTCAGCCAGTGTGCCACATAACTCTTGAGCAGAGCTTTCGGTGTTGAAAATTCCCCTTTGCCGTGAACAATGATGATACATCTTACATCTTCACGGTAGGCTTTGATTACCAGTTTTCTGACCTTTTTGTAAGCCTGTTCAATGGTGTTGTTGTGCAGATCCACGCCAAGCTGAGGGAAATATTCTCCAGCTTTGAGTTTCCTCATGACGCCAAACTGCAGACCGGCTGTTTTGTAGCTTATGGTATCCAGGGGATCCACGAATTCCATATTCGCAGTGGAGAAGAAGTCGAGTTCTTCCTCCTTGTTTTCCTCTGTGCATCTGTCTTTAAGCATCTGGGAAATTTTAGGATCCATAAGTGGTTTCTTGTGTTCCACTGTATTTGATTTTATCTTTTTTACTCCCTGGATAAAATCACTGAATGAACCATGAGTATCCTGGTCCGGCAATTCATCAGGAGGTAGACTGTTTGCGCTCATTTATTCATCCTTATTTTAATACTGGTACTGTCTGGTAATGTTGACTGCTGTTTCATGTGACGGATAATCGTCATTAAGCGAAATTATCAGACTGATACTGTGAAAGATATAGTATGCGAAGATTATAATCGTTTTTGGCACTTATTTACATATGACAGGGCAAAGAACGGCTGTCTGATGCCTTAGTCGGCTGTCTGAGTTTTGTCGTGAACCAGATTTCTCGCGGAATCAATGGCCTGACAGACGGCGGGAATACCTGTTTCATAGCTTCTCGGAGATATTTTCATCAGTGAGTCCTGCTGTTCCCTGGTCAGAACAACTGTTCTGTTTTTCAGGGATGATGGCAGATTCTGGTTATCATCAATCAGGGAGATTACGACATCAGGTTTGCCTGCAATAAGTTTTTCGGCAGAGACAGATGGAAATTTAATGGTCAGTTTTTCGAAAATATTGGATCCTCCACAGATTTTTACCGCCTGGTTCAGAAATGTTTCCCCGCCTGCCGTAAGCAGTGGTTTGTCCCAGATAACAATGGCTGTTTTGATCACATGTTTATTAGCGTGTTCTTCTCTGAGATTCTGAATTTTCATCTGTATGTCGTTGATGATATCCGAAGCCTGTTTCTCCCGGTGCAGGATTTTTCCCAGATCTTCAATGACTTTCAGCAGATCACTGCCGTCTGTAATGGAATAGATATGCAGTTTGTTTTGATATTTTGTCAGTTTGCTGATTATCAGAGCGTTGAAATCACGACTTAGCAGAATATGGTCGAAATTCAGAGCGGACAGTGCTTCCTGATTGACACTGTAGTAATCTGCAATTTTAGGTAATTTCTTTAATTCATCCGGATATGTACTGTTTATATCTGTCGCGGCCAGACTGTCGATTCCACCAAGGTATGCGATTATTTCCGATATTTCCGGAGAAAAGCTGACAACTCTGACTTCATCTGTCACAGGAGTGACAGGAGTATCAGTTGATACGGTATGACTATCAGTTGCACTGCTGTCAATGAGTAAAGCATCGGTTACCAGTATGGAAGCAACCAAAAGGGGCACAATCAGTAAAATAATTTTGGTGGTTAAGTTAATCATATCTGCATAAAAATAAAAAATACCGGTAACGGAGAGCACGGTTACCGGTTGGATGTTAGATGATTTCCAGAAGTTTTAAGGTTATGTCCTGACTGTTTCTGGTTGCCAGAGGCAGCATTTCATCGAAAGTCATGTCAGCCTTTTCATTTGCATTGTCGGAAATGGTGCGGATTACGATGGCCGGTTTTTCCAGAATTGCTGCGGCCTGAACGATGGCAGCCGCTTCCATTTCGGTGGCGTAAGCATCCGGAAAGTTGCTGATTAGAGCTTCATTATGTTCTTTGCCCGCAATGAACTGGTCTCCGCTGATAACAAGTCCTGTATGTACATGGAAATTGTAGCTTTCGGCAGATTTAAGAGCAGCTTCTCTGGTTTTTTCAACGTATTCGGGATTGAGTGTGATTACAGGTTCGAACCCCGGAACCTGTCCCAGTTTGTAATTGAATATTCTCAAGTCAAAATCATGCTGACAGGCAGCTGTTCCGATGACAACGTCGAGTACCTTTGTTTCAGGTTTCAGACCGCCGGCAACACCTGTATTGATAACGACGTCGGCATTGAATTTTGCAATCATTAAAGATGTGGCAAGAGAGGCGGAAACCTTTCCGATACCGCTGCAGGTAAGAACCACTTCCTTGCCGTTTATCTGACCGGTGTAATATTCCTTGCTGCCGATTTTGTGAGTGACGATGTTCTGAATATTCTTTTTTAAAGCCTCGATTTCTTCAGGCATTGCTCCGATAATTCCGTAAATCATGGTAACTTCGATATCCTTTGAATCTGTAGATGTTATGAAAACCAAACTAAATTGAATTTTATCATAAAGCGCAGGCTTTCCATACTGCTGAACCATTCTGAAATCATATAAGCGGTTTGCAAAGAAAAGAAAGCCATGACGGTGTGCACTGTCATGGCTTTCTGAAGTATCGATCCGGTAGTATCTGATTTTATCTGTGGTAGATATTTCTTACCGGATCATGGTGGTGGCTGAGGCCGTGAGCTCCGTTATGGGCATACAGCTTCGGCTGATGCTTAACATGGTGATGGTGTGGCTTGTGATGAGCTGTTTCATGGTGTATGACATGAGGTTTTGCGGGAACATGATGTCCCGAATGTCCATAAGCATGTGCGTGATTAATGCTGTCGGAATTTACCTGTACGGATACTCCGTGGCTTCCTGCCGATACGTTTACGCTGGCGGCGGCAGTGTTGTAGGCAAAGAGACTTAACAATACAAAAACAGAAACTAAGATCTTTTTCATGGTTCATCCTTATTTTCTATATATTTCATTATCTGATCCGACCTGTTTCAAGTCGGAGTTTCATTAGTCCATGGCATTAACTGATGCCTTGAAATTTATGTCTGATGTCTGTTCATCAGATGTGTTCAGTATAGCAACAGGATGGTGTTTTAATATGACAGGGAGATGGTAATGCGTTACAAAGTATGTCAGTCGGAAACAAATTATTAAATGCTGTGTTTTTAGCAGCCAGAGGTATATAGATGAGGTTATGTGTTTCGCAGGCGGGATTTTGCCAGTGTTATATATATAAAGGATAATGAATCTTAACTTGTGATTAAGATTTGTTTAAAGATATCTGAATGTGCACATTCTTGGTGCAGAATGAACCAAATAAAAACATGATAGAAGATAAAAACTGCTGGCGGTTAAAATTCAACCATCGGCCTGATGGCACTGAATATGTGACTAATGTAGGAAGATGTTCTTTTTCTGTGCGCTAATAAAGTGCAATTTAACCGGATCTGGGGCGCTTAGAAAAGGAGAATAATTTTCGGCAGGTATTTTTAAGTGCAAAATGAATAATTATTCATAATAAATACATAATTATTTAAAATAATGATTTGAACTGCTGTTAAAGTGATTAAGTTGTATTTTTGATAAAACTAGAATATTTATACATTACATACAATATAATGCATGTTTTTGTTCTGAAAACAAACTTTGTAGACTGGCTTTTCCCTGGAAAATAAAAAATGAATAAATATTTATTTAAAACAATCTTTTATGTGGCATGAATTATGCTTAATGCACTGATTAAGTGAGAATTTTTATATCTTAAGTGGATATAGACATAATTTTTTAGGTTTGTCATTTTGTATCGGAGCGGCTAGGCTGTTTCGAATAAATGGCAACATTGTTGTTATATAGAGGATTTGATGTGATGGATTCAGCATTACCTAAGAGCCAGGGGCTTTATGATCCTGCCAATGAGCATGACGCATGCGGCGTCGGTTTCGTTGCTCATATGAAGGGGATTAAGAGTCATAGTATTGTTGAGCAGGGTTTGCTTATACTCAAAAATATCAATCACCGAGGTGCTGTAGGTGCCGACCCATTACAGGGTGACGGTGCAGGTATTTTGATTCAGATACCTGATCAGCTGTATCGTGATGATATGATTCTGCAGGGAGTGAAGTTGCCGGCTGCAGGCGAATACGGCGTCGGTATGATTTTCCTGCCTCGTGAAGCCGCTTCACGCAAGGCCTGTGAAGAAGAGATCGAACGTGCCGTAAGAGCAGAAGGTCAGGTTGTTCTGGGGTGGAGAGACGTGCCGGTAGATACCGACTGTCCGATGTCTCCGACCGTAAAGGCTACAGAACCTGTAATCAGACAGATTTTTGTCGGTCGCGGTAAGGATGTTCTGGTAACAGACGCTCTTGAAAGAAAACTCTATATAATCAGAAAACGCAGTTCTAAGGCTATTAAGAATCTTAACCTGAGACACTGTCATGAATTCTATATTCCTTCTTTCTCTGCCAGAACCATTGTGTATAAAGGTCTGCTTCTGGCTGATCAGGTTGGAACATATTTCAGAGATCTTGCTGATACCAGATGCCAGTCTGCACTTGCGATGGTTCATCAGAGATTCTCTACCAATACATTCCCGTCATGGGATCTGGCTCATCCGTTCCGCATGATTGCGCACAATGGTGAAATCAACACCGTTCGCGGTAATGTCAACTGGATGAGAGCAAGAGAAAAATGCGTTCATTCTCCTGTTTTAGGTGATGATCTGGAAAAGGTATGGCCTCTGATTTATCCGGGGCAGTCAGATTCCGCATCTTTCGATAATGCTCTTGAACTTCTTACCATGAGCGGTTATTCACTGGCACACGCCGTAATGATGATGATTCCTGAAGCATGGGAAAAGCATGCCACCATGGATCCGAAGCGTCATGCCTTCTATGAATATCATGCCGCAATGATGGAACCGTGGGACGGCCCTGCAGCCGTAGCCTTTACCGACGGCCGTCAGATAGGTGCTACACTCGACCGTAACGGTCTCCGTCCTGCCAGATATCTGGTAACCAAGGACGATCTGGTGGTTATGGCATCTGAATCCGGCGTTCTTCCTATCGAAGATTCAAGAATTCTGAAGAAATGGCGTCTGCAGCCGGGTAAGATGTTCCTCATTGATATGGAACAGGGGCGCATCATTGACGACTCAGAAATCAAGAACAGCCTTGCAACAGCAAAGCCATACAGCGAATGGATCAATAAGATTCGCATCAAGATCGGTGAACTGGACGAACGTTCAGGAAACGTTGCACCTATTGCTCATGAAGCATCACTTCTTGATATGCAGCAGCTGTTCGGTTATACCAATGAAGACATCAACAAAATTATGCTTCCGATGGCAAAGCTCGGACAGGAACCTCTTGCTTCAATGGGTAACGATGCCGCACTTGCAGTAATGGCAAAGAAGGACAAGACTCTTTACGATTACTTCCGTCAGGTGTTTGCTCAGGTAACCAATCCTCCAATCGACCCGATCAGAGAAGAAATGGTAATGTCTCTGCTGTCATTCATCGGACCAAGACCAAATCTGCTGAATTCCACCGATATCAATCCTCCTATCAGACTTGAAGTCGAACAGCCGATCTTAAGCGAACTGCACATGGAACAGATCCGCAGCATCGCCAAGTACACAGACAGCAAGTTCCGTTCATATGAGCTTGATATCACCTATCCTCTTTCATGGGGCAAGGAAGGTATCGAAGCACGTCTTGCAAGTCTTGCGTGCGAAGCTGAAGATGCCGTTAAGGCTGGCGCCAACATTCTGATTGTTACCGACCGCAAGGTATGCAGGGATCGTGTGGCAATTCCGGCTCTGCTTGCTACTTCTACAGTTCATTTACGTCTGGTTAACGCCGGTCTGAGAACCAGTACCGGTCTGGTTGTTGAAACAGGCAGTGCCAGAGAAGTTCATCATTTTGCTCTTCTCGCAGGCTACGGTGCTGAAGCGGTTCATCCGTATCTTGCCATTGAAACCCTTCGTGATCTTGCCAAGGGTGACAAGGCTCTTGAAGAAGATTACATCCATCATTACATCAAGGCAGTATGTAAAGGTCTGTGCAAGACCATGTCAAAGATGGGTATTTCAACCTATATGTCATACACCGGCGCTCAGGTGTTTGAAGCTGTCGGTCTTACCCGTGAATTTGTTGACAAGTACTTCACCAATACCGCAAGCAATGTGGAAGGTGTTGGTCTGTTTGAAGTCGCACAGGAAGCCATTAATCTTCATAACGCGGCCTTTGGTAAGGATCCTCTTCTTGCTGAAAGTCTTGATGTCGGCGGTGAATACAGCGTCCGTGTAAGAGGGGAAGATCACCTGTGGACTCCAGACGCCATTTCAAATCTGCAGCATGCAGTACGTCAGAATGATGCCGAAACCTATCAGAAATATGCTCAGATCATTAATGATCAGACCAAGAGACATCTGACTCTTCGCGGTTTCTTTGAAATCAAGTCTCCGTTCAGTCCAATCAGCATTGATGAAGTAGAGCCTGCAAAGGAAATCGTTAAGCGTTTTGCTACAGGTGCAATGTCTCTCGGTTCTATTTCTACTGAAGCCCATACCAATCTGGCCATTGCCATGAACCGTATCGGCGGTAAGTCCAATACCGGTGAAGGCGGTGAAGACGCAAGACGTTTCCAGCCGGTAACCAAGAAGACCAAGCTTTCTGAAATCATTGGTGAAGGCCGTGTGGCAAGAGATATTGAACTTGAACCGGGTGACAGTCTTCGTTCCGCCATCAAGCAGGTTGCTTCAGGACGTTTCGGGGTAACCGCTGAATACTGTGTGAACGCTGATCAGATTCAGATCAAGATGGCACAGGGTGCAAAGCCTGGTGAAGGCGGTCAGTTACCTGGACACAAGGTTTCCGAATATATCGGTTTTCTCCGTCACTCAGTTCCTGGTGTAGGTCTTATTTCTCCTCCACCTCATCACGATATCTACTCAATTGAAGATCTGGCTCAGCTGATTCACGACCTGAAGAACGTTAATCCGAAGGCTTCAATTTCAGTTAAGCTGGTATCAGAAGTAGGTATCGGTACCGTTGCGGCAGGTGTTGCCAAAGCCAAGGCGGATCATATCGTAATCGCAGGTCATGACGGCGGTACAGGTGCTTCACCTGCATCATCAATCAAGCACGCAGGTTCCGCCTGGGAACTCGGTTTGTCTGAAACTCAGCAGACCCTGGTTCTTAACCGTCTCCGTGGTCGTGTAAGAGTACAGGTTGACGGTCAGCTCAAGACAGGTAGAGACGTTGTTATCGGTGCTCTCCTCGGTGCGGATGAATTCGGTTTTGCTACTGCTCCTCTGGTTGCATCAGGCTGTATCATGATGAGAAAGTGTCAGCTTAATACCTGTCCGGTAGGTGTGGCAACTCAGGATCCTGAATTGCGTAAGCGTTTTGCCGGTCGTCCGGAACACGTTGTAAGATATTTCTTCTACGTTGCTGAAGAAGTTCGTCAGATCATGGCTTCCATGGGTATCAGAAAGTTTGATGATCTTATCGGTCATTCAGAATATCTTGACAAGCGTCAGGGTATCGAACACTGGAAGGCTAAGGGGCTGGATTTCTCCAAGATCTTCTATCAGCCTGAAAGAGCTGAAAGCACTGCAATCAGACATTCTGAATTCCAGGATCACGGTCTGGAAAAGGCGCTGGATAACGAGTTTATCTCAAGTGCGGCAGATGCCATCAATAAGGGTAAAAAGGTTGAGTTTACCGGCAGAATCACCAACGTGAACCGTACGGCATGTACCATGCTTTCCGGTGCCGTTGCGGAAAAATACGGTGACCACGGTCTTGCAGACGATACCATAACTCTTCGTCTGACCGGTACTGCAGGTCAGTCATTTGCTGCCTTCCTCTGCGGTGGTATAACCGTTGAACTTACCGGTGAAGCAAACGACTATGTCGGCAAGAGTATGTCAGGCGGTAAGCTGATTATTCATCCTCGCCGTGATTTCACCGCCAACTCTTATGAAAATATCATCTGCGGTAATACCTGCTTCTATGGTGCAACCAGCGGTGAAGCCTATATCAGCGGTGTGGCCGGTGAAAGATTCGGCGTAAGAAATTCAGGTGCAACAGCTGTAGTTGAAGGTGTTGGTGATCACGGCTGTGAATACATGACCGGCGGTACCGTTATCGTTCTGGGCAAGACCGGACGTAACTTCGCGGCAGGTATGTCAGGCGGTATTGCCTATGTTTATGATCCTGATGGTACATTTGCTGATTCATGCAACCTGACTTCCGTAGATCTGGAAAAGGTTCTTCCTTCTTCAGAACAGAACATGGCCGAACCTCGTCACTGCGGCATGGCTGATGAAGACATTCTGAGAAAGTTTGTTGAAAATCATGCCAAGTTGACAGGCAGTCAGAGAGCCAAGGATATTTTAAACAACTGGGCGGACAGCCTCAGCGATTTTGTAAAGGTATTCCCTAAAGAATACCGTCATGCACTTGTGTTGCAGTCTAACGGAAAGGAGGGCGCGTAAATGGGTAAGCCAACAGGATTTATGGAATATGCTCGCATAAATGACAAGCACCTCAGTGTTGCTGAACGTGTTAAGAATTTTAACGAGTTCACCCCGTGCCTGACAGATGATGAAGCTACAATTCAGGCGGCAAGATGTATGGACTGCGGTGTTCCTTTCTGTAACAACAAGTGTCCGGTGCACAACAACATCCCTGACTTCAATGATCTTGTTTACAGGGGGGATTACCAGACTGCAATCAAGGTTCTGCACAGTACCAGCAGTTTCCCTGAATTTACCGGACGTGTATGCCCAGCTCTCTGTGAAGCTGCGTGCAGCGTGGGTATCAGCGGCAGAACAGTAGGTACCGCTGAAGATACCACTTCCGTGGGGATCCGTTCTATTGAACGCAAGATTATTGATTACGCATGGGAACACGGCTATGTTAAACCTCAGATTCCTACAGTTAAAACCGGAAAGAAGGTTGCCGTAATAGGTTCAGGTCCTAGCGGTCTCGCATGTGCACAGCAGCTTGCCCGTGCAGGTCATGACGTGACTGTTTTTGAAAAGAATGATCATATCGGCGGACTTCTGAGATTCGGCATTCCTGATTTCAAGCTTCCGAAGTCTCTCATTGATCGTCGTATGGATCAGATGGAAGCAGAAGGCATTACCTTCCGTACCAGTACCCTTGTTGCCGATACAGACAAACTGCCTCACGGTGTTCGCTGTGATGCTACTGCTGTTGTAAGTCCAAAGGAACTTATGGATAACTTTGATGCCATTGCTCTATGCGGAGGTTCAGAAACTCCTAGAGATCTGAAGGCTCCGGGAAGAGAACTGGGCAATATTCATTTTGCTCTGGAATATCTTATCGGTCAGAACAAGGAAGTTAACGGCGGCGGTAAGAACCCTATCAATGTTAAGGGTAAGCATGTGGTGGTTATCGGCGGCGGTGATACCGGTGCCGACTGCGTGGGTACTGCCAACAGACAGGGCGCGGCTTCAGTAACTCAGATTGAAGTTATGCCAAAGCCTCCTGTTGAATATGACGTACTGGCCACATGGCCTGAATGGCCGAGAATCTTCAGAACCTACACCTCTCATGAGGAAGGTTGTGAAAGACTGTACAGCCTGAATACCAATGAGTTTATCGGTAAGGACGGAAAGGTTACTGCTCTCAAGGTAAGTGAATGTGAATTCAAGGCCGGAAAACTGGTCAACAAGGAAGGAACTGAACACGAACTGAAGGCTGATTACGTATTCCTGGCAATGGGCTTTGTTCATCCGCTGGATGCCGTTCTGGACGGATTCGGAGTCGCCAGAGATGCCAGAGGCAATGCGGCTGCAGTGCCGGATCCTGATGTTGAATCAGGTTTTATGACCAGCGTTCCAAAGGTGTTTGCCGCAGGGGACATGAGAAGCGGTCAGTCACTGGTTGTGAGAGCAATGAGTGAAGGTCGTCGCTGTGCCAGAGCTGTGGATAAGTATCTTATGGGTATGAGTCTTCTGCCGGCATGCTGATAAAATAGCATAAAAGGCTTTTTAAGAAGGGTGAACGGGAAACTATCTGCTTCCGTTCACTCTTTTTTTATGTCTCGATAAATTGATGTGAATTATTGCGGACAGGAGAATGACATGGCGGATATTTGTTTTTTTTTAGTTTTAAGTTAATATTTCACAGTACATTTAAAAGTTGTGGAAAAATAAGTCATCTGCCGCCACACTGCCTGTGAGGATTGTTTTTCTGTTTTGCAGTATTTTACGCATGTGAGTTTTTCGGTTTGTAACAGTATATGCATATTAATCAGTATCTGAATACCTATGGTGATTATCTTAAAAGACGTTTCGGACAGAGGGTGCAGAAACTGTCGTTAAGCGGCAATTTCACCTGCCCCAATCGCGACGGAACTCTCGGCAGAGGCGGGTGTACATTCTGCAATATATCTTCTTTTTCCGGGGAAGGTAAAGAGAGCCTGTCAATTTCGGAACAGCTGGCACAGGCTCCTGAAAAACGTTCAAAAATATTTCTTGCCTATTTCCAGGCATACACCAGCACCTATGCGGAGCTTCAGCTGCTGAAAAGAATGTATTCAGAAGCTCTGGAATATCCCAATATTGTCGGAATATGCATAGGAACCAGACCGGACTGCGTATCCGATGAAGTACTGGATCTGCTGGAAAGATATCAGGATGAAGGGAAGGAGGTGTGGCTCGAACTTGGATTGCAGAGTGCAATTGACGAAACTCTGGATCTGATAAACAGACATCATCATTTTTCTCAGTACGCGGATACGGTCAACCGTGCCAGAAGTCGAGGGATAAAGGTCTGTGCTCACCTGATAATAGGTCTTCCTAGAGAGGAACTGATTCATAATCTCACCACACTGCAGATGGTAATTGATGAAGGGGTGGACGCCCTTAAGCTCCATCAGCTGCACATTGTTAAAGGCAGTGCCATGGCCGCGATGTACCGCAGGGGAGAAATATCGGTTCTTGAACTTGCTGAATATGCGAAAATCGCCGCCAGACTGATTCAGTATACACCGCCGGAAATCATGTATGAACGAATAGGGGCTTCAGTTCAGGATGCTTCGCTTATAGCTCCCATGTGGTCTACGCAGCGGTGGCCGTGCATAGATAAAATCGGAGAGATACTTGCTGAAAAAGGAGGGCAGGGGACTGCCATAGGCAGACCGTACATATATGACGGCATCAGCAGAGGTTAGGCTTTTTTTCGGATTTCTCAGTATGAATTTTCCTGAAAGTCGGGATTTAACATTGACAAACTGTGGAGCAATGCTCAAAGTAATTTGTAAATGTTTTGTATAATTGTTCCGTATGTGTTTTAATTGATGCTTTTCCGTTTGCGGAAAAGCTGAAACTGATTTATTTTTTTCTCGAATATTGGAAATGTGGAAATGGCAGAATCATTAAGTGCACGTCAGGCCAGCAAAAAGACCATGGCTATCATTTTAGCCGGAGGCAGAGGCAGCAGATTACATCAGATGACTGATACCAGAGCCAAGCCTGCTGTATATTTCGGCGGTAAATTCAGAATTATCGATTTTGCATTATCCAACTGCATTAATTCGGGAATCCGCAAAATAGGTGTGGTAACGCAGTATAAGTCACACAGTCTGTTAAGACATCTTCAGGCCGGGTGGTCTTTTCTGCGTAACCAGTTCAATGAATTTCTGGATCTGCTTCCTGCCCAGCAGCGAATTGATGAGGTTCACTGGTACAGGGGGACAGCAGATGCCGTATATCAGAATATTGACATAATCAAGGATCACCGTCCTCAGTACATACTGATTCTGGCCGGTGACCATGTGTATAAGATGGATTATGCCAAGATTGTTCTGGATCATCTTCAGCACGGAGGTCCTCTGACGGTAGCATGCGTGCCTATTCCGAAAGAACAGGCAAGTTCTTACGGAATCATGACTGTAAACGATGACGGACTGATCACCAGCTTTGATGAAAAGCCAAAGAATCCGAGAACAATGCCAAACAATGATAAGATGTGCCTGGCATCCATGGGTATTTATGTTTTTGATGCTAAATTCCTCTATGACGTACTTTATGAAGATGAGCAGACTGAAGATTCCAGTCATGATTTCGGCATGGACATCATTCCCCGTCTGGTAAGTCAGGGTAAGGCTCATGCTCATGATTTCAGTATTTCCTGCGTGTGCAACAGAGCCAAGAATCAGATTTACTGGCGAGATGTCGGAACCGTGGATTCGTTCTGGGCGGCCAATATGGATCTTGCATCTGTAACACCGGATCTGGATATATATGACCAGGACTGGCCGATATGGACATACCAGATGCAGCTTCCTAGTGCAAAGTATGTACAGGATCTGAACGGAGCTTCAACCATCCTCAGAAACAGCGTAATCGCCGCGGGTGTGATTATCAGTGGCTCATCGATCTGTTCGAGCGTGCTGTTTTATAACGTACGCGTACATTCTTTTACCTTTATAAACGAAGTCGTAGCCTTCCCTGACTGTGTTATTCACAGAGGCTGCCGTATAACCAGGGTTATTCTGGACAGGGGCTGCGAGCTTCCTAGAAATCTGGTAGTCGGAGAAAACAAGGAAGAGGATGAACGCAGATTCTACAGATCTGAAGGCGGAGTAACACTGATTACCCGCAGAATGCTGGCTGATCTCAGAAAGAAGGAACCTTGGCTGTTTGAGAATTTTGAGGAGTACTGTCACTACAATAATTAAAGCCCCCGTGACAGTCGTGAAGATGTAATATACGCTGCCGTTACCGGCGTATTTTCACAGAAAGTGAAATGTAACGGCAGAAAATCAAATGGAATTGGTATAACGTATCATGAATATTTACAGTGTCTGTGAGCAGAAGTTAAAACATTGGGTTAGCAGGTTGTATCAGAAGTCTGTTGTATATCTGTCAGCCGTGCTCGGTTTTTTTCTGACTCTTTTTATCACCGTTGTACACTGTGCCCTAAGTTATTTCTTTAATGGCGCCATTTCCATTTATGACGTGATTCAGCCTCTATGCTACGGAGCTCTTCTTACCCCGTTCGTTGTATTCTTCTTTTATCAGGTGTTCGCTGATGTTGAAAATGCCAGAACCCAGGTTAAGGATATGAAGAAATCTCTGGCAAAAACATACGTTGCCATGATTAACCAGCGAGACAGAAATCTTACTCTCACCAAAGACCATGAAGTTCTGCGCGGGCAGAAAAAGAAGGTTGAAAAGGAACTGGAAGAGCAGGCAACGTTCTTCTCTGCCATAGTTGATCTCACTCCCGATATCATTATGTACCGAGACGAATTCGGTAATATCAAGGGATGTAACGATAATATGCTCAGACTGCTGGGAATCAAGGATGCGGCTCAGCTTGTTGAACTTCTGAAGGATGATCATGAGCTAGATGATATCTTTGCCAAGTTCGATGATATTCTGAAAATGAATAAAAGTGACGTAACGTATGAAAGCACCATAAACGGAGTGGTTTATCAGATGAGAAAAAGACCAGCTGTCAATGCGGAAGGTAATCTGATAGGCATCATGCTGTACGGACACGATATAACAAAACTTAAGTATGAGCAGGATCTTCTTGAAAAGACCTCACGTGATAAGAGTAATTTCATATCTACTCTGAGTCATGAACTCAGAACACCGTTAAACGGTATAGTCGGGTTAAGTGACATACTTATGCAGACCGGTCGTTTTAACGGAGATGACATGCGTAATCTTAAGGCTATTAACGTCAGTGCGGTTACGCTGGGCAATATCTTCAATGATGTTATTGACCTGAACAAGTTTGAGCGTCAGACATTTAACGTAATTTATGAAAAGGTCAAGTGGCAGGATTTTCTGGATGATTTTGAAACACTGTCTCATCTCATGACGGAACAGAAGAACCTTGATTTCAAATTTAATGTCGAAGGAAAGGTGGCTGAGTATCTTCTGCTTGATCCGACACGTCTGCGTCAGATTCTCTGGAATCTGACAGGCAACGCCATCAAATTCACCAAGAAAGGCGGCATAACCATTAATGTGAAGCAGCATATGAACGGAGACGCCGCTGAACTTTCCTTTGCGATAACGGATACCGGTATAGGTATAGCCAAGGAAGAACAGGAGAAGATATTCGGTCTTTACTATCAGGTTGAAGGAACAAAACAGTCAACCGGTACCGGTATCGGACTTCATGTTACCAAGAATCTGTGTCAGGCACTTAACGGTTCCGTTCATCTTGACAGTGAACTTGGAAAGGGAAGTACTTTTACCGTTAAATTCTCCTTCAAGCAGACAGATGGTGTATCTGAAAGCAGACAGGTGAAAACAAGTTTAAGAGTATTGCTGGTTGAAGATGTTGATTTAAACATTCTTGTAGCCAGAACAATGCTGGAAAAGCTGGGACACAAGGTATTTGTGGCTAAAACTGGTCAGGAAGCTATAGATTTATTCAAGAGTGAGGAGCTGGATCTTGCATTGCTGGATATGCAGTTACCGGATATGACAGGCTTTGATGTGGCTGACGTGTTCGTTAATGAACTGGGATGCAGAATTCCTCTGATTGCCCTGACTGCCAATGTTATAAATGACAGGCAGGAATATGAAAAGCATCATATTGACGGAGTGATGAACAAGCCTTTATCTTTGAGTAAACTGGTAGAAAACCTACAAAAATATCAGGAATAATAAATGATAACAGATATTGTAAATATAAAATACGTTAACGAGTTTGTCAGCATCGCGGGAAAGGGACCTATCTGTGAAGGCATAGATATGTTTCTTAACAGTGTTGAAGACTATCTGGGCAACTGCATGAGCTATTTCAACAAGAATGGCTTTGAGGAAGCAGGTAAGGAACTTCACAAGATTAAAGGAGCTGCCAGCTCAATAGGTCTTACAAGAGTTTCCTCCAAGGCCAAGGAAATCGAACTTGAACTGTTGAAAGAACGTGATTCATATGCTCTGAACAGCAGAATTATCGAATTGAGGGAAGATATTCTGGCTGATACAAAGGAACTCAGAAATTTTGTTATGACTCTTTCCGGAATGTAATGCAGTTTTGGAGCATCAATAAGACTGTTCTCTGAATTGAACAAGTATTTCCTCGTGCTTCCGAAGTGGGGTGACGCTTTATTTTATGAATATGGCCGGTTTGTCTTCGGCTGTATACTTACGTCAGCAGGTTAAGGGATGCACACCTTTACGAAAATGAATTCAGGTTTTATATTCGGGTAACAAAAAAAACGTGAATCAGGGGATTCACGTCCTTCTTAAAAGAGTTTTCCGGTTCTTGCATGACTGTCTCAGGGATGTGGACAGTCAATCCTTGTGTAAGGATTGACCGGATTTTTTCTTATGATACCTTAACGTCTGCTCCGAAGCGATAACCTTCACCGAAAATTGTTTCGATTAGATTCTGAGCATCTTCGCTGTCCAGATGACGGCGCAGTTTTCTGATGGTAACGTCAACGGTTCTGTCATGTTCCTTTAACTCGCGTCCCATCATGAAGAACATGAGGTCTGAGCGGGTAACAATGAGTTTTGGATGTTCGCAGAAATACTGGAGCATGCGGAATTCGGCTCTTGGAAGTCTGGTTTCAACACCTGACGGACTGATCAGGTCATGGCTGTTGGTTTCCAGAACCCAGCCGTCAAATTCATATTTTTCTGAAGCGGTAGGAACAAACTGTTGTACAGGTTCCTTTTTGGATTTTGTTCTGTTGATGAGGTTTCTGGCTCTGATGGTCAGTTCTCTGGGATTGAATGGTTTGGTGATGTAGTCATCTGCACCGATTTCAAGTCCGAGGATACGGTCAATGTCGTTATCACGTCCTGTTACAAACATTAAGGCGATATCACCCTTCTCTCTGATTTCTCTGGCGAGGATAAGCCCGTTTTTACCGGGAAGGTTGATATCAAGAAGAATAAGGTCGACTTGACGACTGCTGAGAATCTCATGCATTTCGTCACCGTTACCGGCAATAAGGGTTTCATACCCTTCGGCGTTGAATATGGACGTAGCCATTTTACATGCTACAGGTTCATCATCAACAATCAGTACAGTTGCAGCAGACATGATTAAAATCCCTGAATAATTTGTTTCGAATCTTCTGACTTATAAAAAAAGTCTATTAAATTGCATTGTTGTTATAAATAAGTAAAATACGGCATGAATTTACACAATATTTTTCTAATTTATTTATAATTTTAACAATTTGACTAATTCTAGTATAGCATTTAACAAGAAATGTGAGGGTTTTTCCAGATAAAAAAACAATAAATGTTATCAAAATGTTATACAAAAGAAACTTTAGTTAAATTATCCAACTTTTTATCAGAAATGTGTACTTTATAATTGCTGATTAAACACAACTCATATGAATGCTTTCATGAAAACATCATGCTGTTTACTCTCTGAAAATGACATTAAGGAACTGATTCCGGTGATGTCCGACGGAGAGAAAATGGAACCGGTAATAATTTCGAACCGCCGGTTCCGGGATGAAACAATATGATTATCTGTTAAAACGAAGATCTCGTCCGAAAATATTGTTCGGAACAAAAATTCCGTTGTTGACTACGTGGTTGCCGTTAACAAATGTATGCATCACTCTGTTGGCGAATGTGTATCCCAGGAACGGAGACCATTTGCACTTTGAAGCGATATCCACAGGTTTAACGGTGAATTCCTCGTTTTTAACAATAGCTATATCGGCAAAATATCCTTCCTTTATAAAACCTCTTCTGTCGATATTGAATCTTACGGCAGGATTATGGCTTAGAGCCGTTACGGCAGCTTCAAGAGAAAGTTCATTGCGATGAACCAGTTCAAGGACGGCCAGCAGTGAATACTGAATCAGAGGTAATCCGGACGGAGCTTTGTAGAAAGGCTGATTCTTTTCTTCCAGAGTATGAGGAGCATGGTCGGTGGCAATAATTGAAATAATTCCCTGTTCCACTGCACTTATGAGAGCCTTTCTGTCCTCTTCGGTTTTGACGGCAGGGTTGCATTTCAGTCTGTTACCGAGTCTTTCGTATGATTTGTCATTGAAGAAGAGATGGTGCGCACACGCTTCGGCTGTTATTTTTCTCTGTTCCAGGCTGATGTCAGCAAAAGGTCTGAACAGCTCAATTTCATCTTCCGTTGAAAGATGAAGAACATGGAGGTTTGCTCCGGTTTCAAGTGCCAGATCCACGGCTTTTTTGGTTGATTTGTAGCATGCCTTGTGATTTCTGATGAGCGGATGCATGTAAGGTTTTAAATTTTCCTCTCCGTACTTAGCCTTGAATTCTTCCATGTTTTTGTTAATCAGGGCATTGTCTTCACAGTGTGTGGCTATGAGAACATGACAGTTTTTGAATATATTGTAGAGAGCCTCATCCTTGTCAACAAGAAGATTGCCGGTAGAAGAACCCATGAAGATTTTCACGCCGCAGATTTCAGCAGGGTTTATTTTCTGTATTTCTTCCATGTTGTTTTCGGTTGCACCGAGGTAGAAAGAGTAGTTTGCGTATGAATTTCTGGCCGCTATGTCCTTTTTGGCCATGATGTCTTCAATGGTTACTGCCGGAGGATTGTTGTTCGGCATGTCCATGAATGAAGTTGTTCCTCCAAGCACTGCAGCCACTGATTCAGTGGCAATGGTAGCCTTGTGGGTTGCGCCGGGTTCACGGAAGTGAACCTGGTCGTCTATCACGCCTGGCAGTACAAGCATATCTCTGCAGTCGATGATTTCGTAGCTGTCATCAGCAGGAATGCTTGTGTCAATTCTTTCAATCAGGCCGTTTTTTAGAAGAATGTCTCTCTGGCTGGTACAGCCTTCATTTATGTATGTAGCGTTTTTTAAAAGTGTGGCTGACATTTTGATAAATAATCCTGTATGTGTACCGGCGGACTGCACGGTTCCGTGAAAACGGTGGGCGTGAAACAGCCGGTGTAAGCATTGATGTTCAAGTTCCGTGTTTTATTTTACTCTACTCTAATTTACAAAACAAAAATATCAGCAGGAACAGTTGTGGGTAAAAATGAGTAACATGACGTTTTCTGGTGAAAATATAGACAATGTAATGGTATTTGGAAGCATATTCTCTGTCATACTTTGCAAGAGTTGTGTAAAGTATATAGAATGTAATAAAAAAATGATAAAAATGTTAAAACGATTAGATTTTAATCGTTTTTTATTGAAAGACAGTTAAGCAAGATAAAAATAATTTTTATAAATCACTGTCTTTTTATAATGAAAACATTTTCTTTCACAATTTTTTGAATTTGTTGTATGTAAAATCAGCAGAGAAAAGGGTTGCGGGAATATTCCGAGGCGTGTCTTACAACTTTTTAAACGGTAAATTAATGCGGCGGCAACATTTAAAATATACATTGCATGGAACTGAACCACTGTATAAAGGTTTTTTTGGTATGGATCGGTATACGGTGAGTTATGAGGGCTTTGACGGCACGATCATAGGTCCTATGTCCCGTGAAATTTTTGAAAGAGGTGATGCCGCTGCATTGGTTCCTTATGATCCGGTCAGGGATGAGGTGATTCTTATCGAACAGTTCCGTCCGGGGGCAATAAGAAAAGATCAGAATCCGTGGCTGCTTGAAGTGGTAGCCGGAATTGTTGATGAAAAGGACAGGCATAATACTCTGAATACCGTACTTAGAGAAGTCAGGGAAGAAGCCGGAGTGGAATGCAGTAAAGCCGTGTTTGCCACCCGCTTTTTTACTACTCCGGGCGGATCAACTGAAAGTATCGATCTCTACATTGGTATGGTTGATGCTTCAAAAGCCTGCGGGATCCACGGACTTGCGACAGAGCATGAGAACATAAGGGTTTTTTCGGTGCCTTTTTCTGAAGCATATGAAATGCTGGAAAACGGAGATTTCTGTAATGCCATAGCCATTATCGGAATTCAGTATCTGGCCCTTCACAGAGAAAATATCAGAAAGAATTTTCTGTCTGAGTAGCTCTGTAATAAATGTGTGATTGTTCAAAAATTATAAAAACAAAAAATTTTTTTATGGTTTTTATGATTTATTTTTACGTTTTTTATTATAAATATATATAAAATTGTTTTCGATTGTTGTAGTAAATCAATTCGTTAATTTGTGTCGTTTGTGATACATCAATAGCTGCACAACTGATCATTTCTTCAGTCTTCCGGTGGGGTGAGCTCTGATTCGCTTTGAATCAGAGTCGTTTCGGAAAGATGAACTGAAGTTAATTTTAGCTTTTTGCGGGAAACATTAACTTAAGGAAATCATTCAATAAAAAATATTGAACGCAGAAACAACAGCAGTCATAAAAGAATGTGTCATTCGGTAATGCAAAATGACCGTACTGCTGTCGGACGGGTGATTTCTGACAGTGCATGGGAATGCTCCTTTTTCTTTTCCTGTAGGTGATTTTTGGAGCATCAAGCAATATAGGATTTTATTATCAGTGCAAGATTTTGATAAAGAATATGTAAAGCCTTCCAGAGCTGACGGGGCATTCAGTATCCTTCAGCTTACTGATACGCATCTGTTTGCGGATCTGAATACTGGCTTTTTAGGTATCAATACAGCCGGAAGTCTTCAGGCTGTGATTGATGCTGTTCTCAGACAGAATAGAAAATTTGATTTGATAATTGCTACAGGTGATATTGCTCAGGATTATTCCGAACAGTCCTATATCAATTTCGCCAAAATGATGCACGATTCTTTCTCACAGCCGGTATTCTGGCTTCCGGGCAATCATGATGACGGTCCAAAAATGGCCAGAGTATTCCCAACCGTGGGAGTCAGTGTCGCCAAGAACGTAATAGTTGATAAATGGCAGTTCGTACTGCTTAATACTCAGGTCTACAACGCACCATTCGGCTGGATAACTCCGGAAGAGCTCAATTATCTCAGACAGTGTCTGGATAATCATCCGGAACTTTATACGGTTGTGTGTCTGCATCATAATGCCTACAGGGTAAACAGCGCATGGCTTGATCAGCATGAGCTGAGAAATAAGGAAGAACTTCTTGAGCTTATTTCTCACTATCCGAAAGTGAAGCTTGTTCTTTGCGGACATGTGCATCAGGAAACGGATTTTGTAAGAGACGGAATAAGATTTATTTCTTCTCCTGCCACAAGTATTCAGTTTGAACCTTTAAGTTTTAATTTCGGCCTGGACAGCAAAGGACCGGGGTGGAGGTACATAACATTCACTCCTGACGGAGGCATATCCACTGATGTGTATCGTCTGCCTTTTGAGTCGTTCAGACCTGATTTTGCGATAGGCGGGTACTAAATGAATAACACTGTGGTTTTATATGTTCACGGGTTCAAGTCCTCATCCAGAGCCGTGAAGGCGACTCAGACAAAGGATTACATACACGACTATGAGGTGGATCTTTCCTTTGATGCCATGGATCTTCCAAATACCCCCGCAGAGGCTTTTGCCGACATGTGTTCTCTTGTTGAGAAGTATCTTAATCAGGGGGTAAAGGTGTGTCTTATCGGAAGTTCGATGGGCGGTTTTCTGTCAATGTATCTGTCTGCTAAGTACAACCTTAAGGCCGTACTGATAAATCCGTGTGTGTATCCGTGGAATTTCCTTGAACAGGTTAAGGGAAAGCAGATAAACGTTTATACCGGAGATGAGTTCGAAATTACCGAAAAGCATGTTGAGGATGCAAAAAAAATAGCGGAATCATACGAGCTTAATACAAAAAATCTGGCTCTGTTTCTTCAGAGAGGGGATGAACTGCTGGATTATGTCGATGCCAGCGTGCTTCTGGGACGCAGTGCACTGGTTCATATAGAGGACGGCGGCTGTCATCAGTTTGATCATTATGAATTCTATCTTCCTGAAATAATCCGATTCCTTATAAACTGATTTTTCCTGACAGGCCTCTCTGATAAATTTCAAGAGGCTTTTCCTTTCAAATATTTCAGTATGTTATAATAGACCTCCAAAGGACGTGAAAAAGCCTGCAGTTAAGGCTTTTGTCCGGCTGTATATTAATGAAATCAAAGTATAAATACGGTTTAGGCAAGATTGTAAGTATCAAACCTCTTTCTATTTCAGGTGATGGTAATGTCAACAGATGTTTTAGATGAATATAATGGCGATTCGATTGAAGTTCTTGAAGGTCTGGATCCTGTTCGCAGACGTCCGGGGATGTATACTGATACTTCTTCACCAAATCATCTGGGTATGGAAGTTATTGACAACAGTGTTGACGAGGCTCTGGCGGGATTTGCCACCAGAATAGACGTGGTTCTGTATGAGGATCAGTCTCTGGAGGTTGCCGATAACGGTCGAGGCATGCCTGTGGACATTCATTCTCAGGAAAAGGTGCCGGCCGTGGAACTGATTTTCGGTAAACTGCATGCCGGCGGTAAATTCTCAAACCGTAACTATTCCTTCTCCGGCGGTCTGCACGGCGTTGGTGTGAGTGTGGTGAATGCCCTATCTGAAAAGCTTGAAGCTGAAATCAAGCGTGACGGCAAGGTGTATAAGATTGGATATGCCGACGGAAACAAGGTAGAGGATCTTCATGTTATAGGAGAGGTGGGAAAAAAGAACACCGGAACAAAAATCCGTTTCAAACCGAATCCGACGTATTTTGAGCGTACAAATTTCCGTGTAAGTTCCATGATTGCACTGCTTAAGGCCAAAGCTGTTCTCTGTCCGGGGCTTACCATTACTTTTCTGAATACACTGACCAGTGAAACATACAGCTGGTGCTTCAAGGGCGATTTAAAGGAATATCTTGTTACCGCACTTGGTGAGGCCTCATACGTTCCTTCACCGGAGCCTTTTGCCGGTCATATGGAAGTGGAAGATGCGATTGTTGACTGGGCTTTCGTATGGATGAGCCAGTCGGCAGGAACGGTTTCGGAATCATATGTCAACCTGATTCCTACTCCTTTGGGAGGTACTCATGTCAACGGCCTTAGACAAGCGGTCAACAGTGCTCTTAAGGAGTTCTGTGATATTCACAACATGCTACCGAAAAACGTGAGTCTTACAATAGACGATACCTGGGATAACATCTCTTTTGTTCTGTCGGTGAAAATTCCGGAACCTCAGTTTGCCGGTCAGACAAAGGAAAAACTGTCAAACAGAGAATGTGCATCACTGGTTGTGAATGCCGTAAAGGACAGTTTTACTCTCTGGCTTAACGCCAACATTGAAGCGGCAAATGCCATTGCTGAAATATGTATTGCCAGAGCCACGGCCAGAACAACAACCGCCAAGACCGTAAACAGAAAAAGAGTGGTTGGCGGTCCTACTCTGCCTGGAAAACTGAAGGATTGCACCAGTACAGATCCTTTAAGAGGGGAGCTGTTCCTGGTGGAAGGTGATTCTGCAGGCGGTTCCGCAAACAGTGCAAGAGACCGCGAATATCAGGCTGTTCTTCCTCTCCGCGGTAAAATTCTGAATACCTGGGATGTTGAAACGGCCAGAATTTTTGAATCTGATACCATTCAGGATATCTCCGTGGCTATTGGTCTTGACCCTTCATCTGATGATCTCAGCGGGCTGAGATACGGTAAAATCTGTATTCTTGCAGATGCGGATTCTGACGGTCTGCATATCGGCACCCTGATTTGTGCCCTGTTTGCCAAACATTTCCCTAAGGTTATCGAAGAAGGTCATCTTTACGTGGCCATGCCTCCTCTGTTCCGTGTGGTGCAGGGAACAGAAAGCTATTATGTTCTGGATGAAGAGGAAAAGGAGAATCTGGTTAAAAAGCTAAGTACCAAGCATAAGGGAAATATTGAGGTTACCCGATTCAAAGGTCTTGGTGAAATGAATGCTTCACAGCTTAAAGAAACCACTATGGCTCCGGCCACCAGACGTCTGGTGAGACTTACTCTCGATGAAACCAATGAGAAGGCGGCCTACAGCATCATGGACATGCTTCTTTCCAAGAAAAACAAGAGGGAAGCTGACAGAAGGGAATGGCTGGCAACCAAAGGTTATCTGGCAGATGTTGAAGACTAACCCATTTTTAATTATTCATGCTGTAACAACCAGGACCGAGGATATATACTTAGAGTGTGAATGTTTCTGATTGAGAGAGAATCAGGCTGTTCCGTCTCAGTGTTTTTCATAGTCGGAATTATCGGCCGGTACTCAGCAGTGTTTGAATAATAAGGAATGGTCTGAATGGATAAGGTTCTCAGTCTGTACGAGTCGTATATCAGGGGGGAGCTCGGTCTCTCCGAGGCAACTCTGAGTACCTATCTGTATCAGGTCAGGAAATTTCTTGTATTCCTCTCAGGAAGAAACACTTCATACACTGATTTTTCCGTTGATGATTTTGAAGCATTTCTGGCATATACCGTTGATGAGCTCAGACAGAAGGAGAATACAACGGTAATATCGATAAACGCCCTTCGTTCATTCATGAAATTTCTTCGTGTTGAAGGCATCAGAAAGGATAATCCTCTCGAAAATGTTTCAACACCAAAACTTGGACAGAGAATACCTAAAGTGGTGTCTCATCAGGAAGTGATGAGGATGTTGCATGCCCTGAGTGAGGATTCTCTTGATGCACTCAGAGACAAATGTCTTCTTCTGTTCATATACGGTTCCGGTCTGCGATCAAGTGAAGTCATGAACCTGTCGTATGACATGATAAATTTTGAAAGTCAGTTTCTGAAAATCAGAGGAAAGGGCAGCAAGGAACGTCAGGTACCGGTATCGGATGAACAGATAAGGGTTCTTAATCTTTATACCGCCAAGATGAAGGAGCTTATGTCTGAGGGGAAGATTCCGGAGTACAAGGGGGCTCTGATTTTTGTAAATCCTAAAACAGGGAAGGTGTTTACACGACAGTACCTGTTTCTCCACATAAAATCCCTGATAAAAAAAGTCGGAATAGTCAGAAACGTGTCGGCTCATACTTTAAGACATGCGTTTGCCACGGAACTTCTCGACAATGGAGCGGATCTGAAATCAATACAGGAGCTTTTGGGGCATTCATCAATGACTACCACTGAGATCTATACTCACGTGGCAAAAAGCCGTATGCATAAGATTTATGAGAAAACCCATCCCCGCTCATGAAAAACGGCATCTTATTTCTTAATTTGAAAAATTTTTTCCAAAATTAACATACATGTATGTATAATTAACATAAATATATGTGTTATGGCCACTTTACGCGTATGCGAATTATGGAAAAAATATGTGTTTTTGCCTACAAATGTTCCAAAAGTGGCATCATAAAATCATGTTATCAATTTTGAGTTTTAGTATAATAGCAGAAGACTATTTGTAGATTTTTAGGGGGAAGTCATGCGATTATCATTAGTGTGGTCTGCAGTTTTAGCTTCAACATTATCCGGTGCTGTTTATGCAGACGATCTTTTGGACATATATGGTTTGGCTTTGGCTAAAGATCCGGTTGTTCTTCAGGTTAAGGCTCAGAGAGATGCTACACGTGAAGCCATTAACGAAGTTGATGCCGCAATGCTGCCGCAGATCAATCTTTCCGGTGACGCACATTACGTGAAAACCAATAAGAATGATGCAGGCACAGCTTTCGTGGCCGGAGGTAACGTTTCTCTTCAGCAGGCTATCTGGCGTCATTCAAATCACATCAACAGTTCCATTGCTCAGAAGAGAGCTACCGCAATGGATCTTTCGTACAACGATGCAATGCAGGGACTGATAATCAGAACCGCAAGCGCTTATTTCGGAGTGCTTGAAGCTCAGGATATTCTTGAATTCAAAAAAGCCGATCGCGATGCTCTGAAGCGTCATTATGATGAATCAAATCAGAAGTTCTCCGTGGGGCTGATTGCTAATACCGATGTTCAGGAAGCAAAAGCAGCGTATGACCTTGCAACAGCTCAGGTAATTATTGCTGAAAATGATCTTGCCAACAAATATGAAAATCTGCGTCAGCTTACCGGAATGGAACACAAGAATCTTTCAAAGCTGGACGTAAACAGATTTTCAACACCAGGTGTCACCGGTAATTCTTCATCATGGCTGAAAACAGCTGAAGAAAACAATATAAGTCTTCAGGCTAAGATGATTGAAAAGGAAATAGCCAAGGATCAGATCAGCCTGGCTCAGACAGGACACGAACCTACTCTTGATCTGTATGGCCAGCTCGGATCCGAATATACCGATTACAAGGAAAATACCATCGGTAAGGAAGACGGTACTACAAACAGCGGTATTGTTGGGTTGTCTTTCAACATGCCTCTGTACAGCGGCGGTGCGGTTTCCAGTGCGGTTGAACAGGCTAAACTCAATTATGTGGCTGCCAGTGAAAGTCTGGAAAACACTCATCGTACTGTGCAGACTTCACTGTATAACCAGTACAACAACATAAACGCCTCAATCGGAACCGTTAATGCTTATACACAGACCGTGGTTTCTGCTCAGAGTGCGCTTGATGCGACTGAAGCCGGTTATGACGTGGGTACCAGAACAATTGTGGACGTTCTTGATGCTACTGAAAATCTGTACAATGCCAAGAGTAATCTTGCAAGTGCACGTTATACCTATATTCTCAGCTGGCTGAATCTCAGATATACTTCAGGACTGCTGTCAGAAGAAGATATAAAAGCCATAAACTCTGGACTGATAAAGTAGGCTGTTGTTTAAAAAGGAAGCTAAAACATTATTTAGATAGCAAAATCATTTGATGTTTGAACTTTATCTGAGTACATTCAAGCAAAAAATGTTATATTATTTAGAGAAGAATTAGTATTATGTGCAGATGATGCACTTAGAGAGTATCATGAGGCTTCCTAGTACTCAGCTGTTAGTATCCGTTTTAGATGGGAAAACAGTAAAATAAGGATGTCGGGGGAGGATTATAGAAATGGGTTTTTTTGATAAAATTTTAGGTAAGGAAGGAGCGTCTGACTCTTCCAGTGGCCTTGGAAAGGTTACTGAAGAAGACCATAGAAACGCCCTTATAAAAGAACGCCCTGATTTATGCAAGAAACTTTCTGATTTGCCAGCCGATGAAGTTGTTAAACGTGACGGCAAAATCGATATAACCTTTAAGGGATGGCAGATTTGTAACGTTGAAGAACGTCATAATAAGGATGATCGTCGTTTAGGTTATCTTAAACTGTTCAAGACCAGAAACGATAAGTTTGTATGCCAGCGCATGACTCTTATTGATAATGAAGAAAAACAGTATATCGCCGCTACAGTTGAAGATTTTCCGGCTATAAGAAATTTTTTCGGAGAAGATTCACTTGCTCAGGCTTTATATGTGATGCTTGACAGGGTTTCAAAGGACTGGTAGTTTCCTGATATCCTCGGTTAAATAAAGGCATGACTCTCTGGAGCCATGCCTTTTTGCGTTTCTTATGATGAACTGAAGGCACGAAAAGTTATTCGTGCCATGATTTCGAGTAAAATCCTAGGCGAGTGATTTTATTTTCTTTATTACGTTGGTTGTTGAACAGCCGTTTTTAAAGCAGAGAATTCTGACCTCACCGCCGTTGGCTTTAACTTCATGATAACCGGCAATGTCCTCTGGTTTATAGTCGCCCCCCTTAACAAGTATGTCAGGCAGTACCCTTGCAATAAGTTCTCTTGGGGTATCTTCGTCGAAAGGTACCACCCAGTCGACGGCATGCAGTGCAGAAAGAATTGTCATTCTTTCCTGAGTGTTGTTGATAGGGCGGGTAGGACCTTTAAGTCTTGATACTGACGCATCGGTATTTACTGCCACAATAAGAATGTCCCCGAGTTCCTTGGCTTCTTTCAGGTAGCTGACATGTCCTGAATGCAGAATATCAAAACAGCCGTTGGTCATTACCACCTTTAATCCCTGCTGTTTGGCTTTGTTTCTTAAGGAAATGAGTTCTTCCGCTGTTAAGATCTCGTGATCTCTTTCGATAGAGGCTTTATTCATATTTGTGTCCCTGAAGGATTCTTGATTAAAAACTAAAATACCTGTGTAAGTTTACACGGAAATATTCAACAATAAAGTAAATTACCACAAAAATAAGAGTTTTGGCATATGGTATAAGAATATTGAGGTAATTTATCAGAGGAGTGCTGAAACTGAAAATGCACAGGTAACTGAGACTTGGATGATTTGGAGCGGGCGACGGGAATCGAACCCGCGTGTAAAGCTTGGGAAGCTTTCATTCTACCATTGAATTACGCCCGCATTGAACAGAGACAATTGTAATTAGTTTTAAATTCAATTGCAAACTATAATTTTGGCTGTTCTGATATAGTGTTTTTATTTGGCTAAATTATAGGCAGAAAACATTGCTGCAGCAGTGTCTGACCGGTTTTGAATAATCTGTTGGTTATAAAAAATACAAAATAAACTGTTTTTGAAAAAAATATTTGACAATGTGCAGGTCCACCTATAAAATAACACCCGTTCCTTGGGGTTATAGCTCAGTTGGGAGAGCGCTTGCATGGCATGCAAGAGGTCCGCGGTTCGATCCCGCGTAGCTCCACCAAGTCTTTTAGACTTTCAAAAATTTTCTGAATTATTCAACAACAAATCCATGTTAAGAAAGAGTCTATTTCTAATTCCTTTTTTTATTGTATCAGGATGTTCGTCTTTTTCATTTGAGTCCAACCTGGATCCTGACAACATTATTTCTTATTTTGAAATTTCAAAAGTAAAAATATACGACAAAAACGAGCTTCAGGAACTTAATTACGAGGATATGGGGACCGTGGAAGGTCTTTCCTGTCAGATTAGGGAAACGGATCCTGAACCTACAGAGAAGGAAGCCCGTTCGGATGCTAGGGTTCAGGCCCTTAAAAGAGGCGGTAACGGTCTGGTTTACAGTACCTGTATAACTCTTGAGGATACTCCTGCCTGTGTACGCAGTGTTTCATGCTACGCACGTGTCGTTCTTGTGAAAGAGGATGAAGAAAAGCATGAATAACCTTAAGTCGGAAGAAGTTACGGTCAGATCCATAGGCTATATCGAAACTCCTTTTGATGAAAAGTTTGCAGTGCCGAGACAGAGCTCACTGATTAGTCACGGTCATTTTGAAATTCACTTCCATCCGCCTTATGACGCTGAAGAGGCGTTTAAGGGGATTGATGACTTTTCACATCTGTGGATAAGTTTTCTGTTTGACAGAATAAATGAAGACGATTCATTCAGACCGACTGTCAGACCGCCGAGACTCGGGGGAAATGAATACAAAGGTGTTTTTGCAACCCGTTCTCCGTTCAGACCTAACAGACTCGGTCTGTCCGTGGTGAAACTTCTCAGAGTGAACAGAAATCACGGTAAGGTATCGCTCATCGTAGCGGGAGCAGATATGGTTAACGGCACTCCGATAATCGACGTTAAACCGTATATTGAGTTTGTTGATTCAATCCCGTCAGCCGTCAGCGGATTTGCGAGAGAGGCTCCGGTAATACATCAGGTGTCCTTTTCGGAAGAGGCGCTGAAACAGATTGCGGAAACAGGCATACCTGATTTCAGAGAACTTATAGAAGAGGTTCTGGCTCAGGATCCCCGACCTGCGTATAAATCAAGACATTCGGATGAAAGATTGTACGGTGTCGGACTGTGCGGTTATGACGTTAAATGGCAGGCATCCGAATCAGGCTTTACGGTCAGGTACCTGGAAAAAGCATGCTCATGAATGCGGCAGAAAAAATCTGCTGTTTTGCCGTGGAATATTTTAATTGACACGGTACTTCCTTCTGACAAGCTCCCCTGCGGCTCAGACGGCCTGTTACATTTTTTCAGTGATTTTTTTGAAAGTGGAGTCGTCTGTCGAAGCTCGCTTCAGAACTTTGGCAAGACTCAATCCCGTAGGTTGAAGTTCTGCGGTTATTTCCAGCTGTTCACATATTTCCCTGTACCAGACAAGTGTCTTTCCGGTAAGCTGTCGTTCAGCTCTTTTGCCAAGCCATCTGTATCCGGTAAGAGGAATGAGTATGTAGTTTGCCAGAATGATAAAGAATCCTATCCAGGGAATATATCTGAAGGTGTCGGAAAGAATGTGTCCGCTGTAGTATGCCCATATTATGGAAACGGCAAGCACATACGGAAGAATTTCCGAAGAGTTCCTGATAATGCTGATTACAAGACCTTCTCTGAATACGTTGTTGAGTATTTTTCTGTCCGGCCAGACTTTTTCGTATTCCTTTCCGGAGCGCAGAAGCTGCAGTATCCCCATAAACAATTCCAACCCGGTAAACACCGCCTGCTTTCCAAGAATAATCAAATAAGATCCTGACAGGAAAACTGAACGGATTTGATAAATTTATGATATCCGCTATTGTATGTGAAAATCTTCGTTTAAGTAAATTATTTGCGGACATTGTTCCTGCTGAAGCGTAAAACCTGTCAGTTGTTTTTTAATGAGAGGTATGTGTTAGTGATTTTGGTGGAAAAATGATTATTCAGTGTGATTGTAATTTGCTAGATTGATATTCAGAGAGTAAAATATCAGATAATTATTTTTGTCACTGATCGCTATCAGATCTCTGATAAATAACAGTAGTTCCACCGGTAAGTCTGGGTGGAATGTTGACTCGGAAAACCGTTAACCAAGCGGTTTGTTTTTTTGCTGATAAAAATCTACTACAAGTAGAAAGGGGATTCCTCAAGTGGCACATACTATAATGCTTATACCCATTGGAACTGGCGTGGGTGTAACCTCAATCAGTTTAGGTCTTGTTAGAGCTTTTGCTAGAGAAGGTGTAAAGGTTAGTTTTTTCAAGCCTGTTGCTCAGCCTAAACCATCTTATATCGGACCTGAAGCAAGTACAGCTGTTATCAAGGCAGGCACGGATTTTGACCTTCCTGAACCAATAGAAGTTTCTCGTATGGAAGCTTTACTGAGTTCAGGTGATGATTCAACTTTACTTGAGGAAATTATTGCTAATTTTGAAAACCATGTTGCTTCAAGCGGTGCTGACGTGGTTATCGTTGAAGGTCTTGTCCCTGTTGAAAAGCATCCTTTTGCAAACAGAGTAAACAAGCAGATTGCCAGCGGTATTGATGCTGACATCGTATTTGTAACCCAGCCTGGCAACGGCGGTTCTCAGGAAATCCGTGAAAGACTTGAACTGGCTGTAAATACCTATGCTAACGGTGCTCAGAACAGAGTGCTTGGCTGCATCATCAACAAAGTTGGAGCAAGTGTTGATTCTCAGGGGGTTCCTACCCAGCTTGAAGTCGGTAAGCCATCAGGTGATTTAAAGGATCTCAATCTTGACGGTGTTGCCAAGGTTTTAGCTTCAATACCTTGGAATCCTACTCTTAATGCCGCCCGTGCAAGTGATCTGGCTGCATACCTTCAGTGCAAGGTGTTAAATGAAGGTGAACTTGCTACCCGCCGTTTATCAGAAGTAGTATTCTGTGCCCGTGACGTTCAGAACATGGTTGACTACATCAAGCCAGGTTCTTTACTTGTAACTTCAGGTGACAGATCAGACATCATCATTTCAATCGCTCTTGCAGCAATGAACGGTACCAAGATCGGTGCTCTTCTTCTGACCGGCGGTTACAATCTTGATGAAAGAGTTCAGAAGCTCTGTGAACAGGCTTTTGCTACCGGTTTACCAATTCTTCAGACCGAAGATCATACCTGGCAGACTGCTATCGATTTACAGCATTTCAATACCGAAATTCCTGCAGATGATGCAGAAAGAATTAACATGATTGCTGATTATGTTGCCGGCTTCATTGACAAGGCATGGCTTGAAAGCCAGTCTGAACAGAGTGCACACGTAAGACTGTTAAGTCCTGCAGCATTCCGTTACAAGCTTACTGAACGCGCAAGATCAGAAAGAAAGAGAATTGTTCTTCCTGAAGGTAATGAACCACGTACCGTTAAGGCTGCCGCAATCTGTGCCGCAAGAGGTATTGCTACCCCTGTTCTTCTCGGTAATCCTGAAGAAATTCAGCGCGTTGCCGCACAGCAGGGCGTTGTTCTCGGTGAAGGTGTGGAAATTATTGATCCTGTTGCTTCACGTGAAAACTATGTTGATCGTCTAGTTGAACTCCGTAAGAACAAAGGTCTTACTCCTGAAGCTGCACGTGAACAGCTCGAAGACAATGTTGTTCTCGGTACCATGATGATTGAAAGAAATGAAGTTGACGGTCTGGTATCAGGTGCTGTTCATACTACTGCAAATACCATCAGACCACCTCTTCAGATTATTAAGACCGCTCCAGGTTCATCACTGGTTTCATCAGTGTTCTTCATGCTGCTCCCTGATCAGGTTCTGGTATACGGCGACTGTGCAATCAATCCGGATCCTACAGCTGAACAGCTTGCTGAAATTGCCATTCAGTCATCTGATACAGCCAAGGCTTTCGGTATTGAACCACGCGTTGCAATGCTTTCATATTCAACCGGTACCTCCGGTAAGGGTGAAGATGTTGAAAAGGTTCGTACAGCTACTGCTCTTGCCAAGGAAAAGCGTCCGGATCTCGTAATTGACGGTCCGTTACAGTACGATGCTGCAATTATGGCTGACGTTGCCGCCTCAAAGGCTCCAAATTCACCAGTTGCCGGTAAGGCTACCGTATTTATCTTCCCTGACCTGAACACCGGTAACATCGCCTACAAGGCTGTACAGCGTTCAGCCAAGCTGGTTTCAATCGGACCAATGCTTCAGGGTATGAAGAAGCCTGTTAACGATCTGTCACGCGGTGCTCTGGTTGACGATATCGTTTATACCATTGCAATCACTGCAATTCAGGCTCAGCAGAACAAGTAATTCAGTTTTTTCTGAATAACATATGAAATTAAAGGCTTTATCCCTTCGGGGATAAAGCCTTTTTCGTGAAAGCTACGGTACTGCATGGCGACAGAACCGATAAAATTATCACTTTTTAGGAGCCTGATTAACCGATGACATCAGCTGTTTTACAGTCTTGACATATTCCGAAATACTGTTGTATCTGAATCTGAAGCCTGACTTTTCCAGTTTTGACGGAAGTGCCGGCACTGATGTTATAAGTGAATACGCTGCTTCCTTCTGTGAAAATTTTACAAGGAATACAGGAAGACGCAGAAGCCTAAAAGTCGTGTTTTCTGTTATGGCGGCCAGTTCTTTGAACATATTCATCTGGCCTGTATGGTTTGAGGTGCATACATGTACCGGACCGCTCACGTTCTTATGCTTTATCAGATGAGAGATGACTCTGGTTACATCATACAGAGTAATCCATGGAATGATCTGTTCTCCGTCTCCGAAAGAAGGTATGTAACCTTTCTGAAGGAACGGCAGAATTCTGAGAAGCATGCCTCCGGTGACGTCAACAACATTGCCGAGTCTCATTGTAACGACTCTGGTTCCTAATTCATCCTGAGCCTTCAGTGCCGTTTTTTCCCACTCCTGACAGAGTTCAGCGATTTTGTTTCCGGCTGTGTTTTCAGCTTCGTCTTCGGTAAAAGGAGTTTTGTGGTCAGAGTTTATGGCCATGGCTGAGGCGGAGATAAACACCTCTGGTCTGACATTCTTTTCTTTGAGATCGCTGATTAATTTTTCGGTAAAGCAAATTCTTGAATCGTGAATATCCTTGAATTTTGATGTGTTGACCAGACCTCCGCTGCTGATGGGCGAGCCTGCCAGATTGATTACCGCTGTAATTGAAGAGGCTTCTTCAGCAGTCAGTTCTGTCAGTTCGGTAATGATTTTTATTGGAGTGTGAGAAGCATCCAGTAGTTTCTGATAACGGAATGTGGTGTGTTCTCTGTCTCTTGTTAACAGTATGAGTCCTATGTACTGATGTTCACTTACTGTTTTCTGAATAAAGCCTCCGGCTATCATTCCAGAGGCTCCGGTAATCAAATAATAATTCATGAGTTGTTCCGCTTTGATTGAATTAGAAAAAACAAAGTCACGGATAGCATCGCAACCATGTGCCGTTATGCTACGATTCGCTGATAATGAAACGATGCGACTTTAAAAATAGTTCTGCTGTTGTTATTATAAAAGCCGGTGTTACGGATATATGGCAGACATTTGTAATGTCATTATATCAGATGGTATTTTTGTAACTGTGAAGGAGTGGTAAATGTCAACAGTAGATAATGTGAATGGTTCTGATCTTACGGCCAGAATTCATTCAATTGAAACGGGAGGGGCTGTTGATGGTCCGGGAATCCGTTACATCGTGTTTTTTCAGGGATGTCAGTTTAAATGTATATACTGTCACAACCGAGATACCTGGGATTTTAAAGGCGGAGAAGAGGTTACCGTCAAAAAGCTGATGGATGAAATAGTTACCTATGCTCCTTTTTTCAGAGCAAGCGGGGGCGGTGTTACAGCATCCGGAGGAGAGGCATCCATGCAGGCAAAGTTTGTGGCGGAACTGTTCCGACAGGTTCATGCCGCAGGTTTCAATACATGTCTTGACACCAACGGCGGTATACGCAATTACAATAAGGATATTGAAAACCTTATTAATGAAACAGATACCTTTCTGCTGGATCTTAAATGCATGGATGATGATCTGCACAGGGAAATAACCGGTCGTTCAAACAGTGATACCCTGGCTTTTGCAAGATACCTGGCCGCTCATAACAAAAAAATGTGGATAAGACTAGTGGTCGTTCCGACTTATACCGATTCTGAGGACAACGCCCGCAGAATGGGGGAGTTTGTAAAAGAACTCGGTGATGCCGTGGAACGAGTGGAACTTCTCCCGTATCATGAGATGGGAAAGCACAAATGGGCATTTTTCAACGATCCTTATAAACTGAATGATATTCATCCGCCGAAAGCCGAAGACATGAAACGACTGAAGGATATTCTTAAGGAATATCATAAGGAAGTGTATTAGTTTTGACTTCAGATACAGACTGTCATGAAGAAGACGTAAAAACGTCTTCTTTTTTTTTGTGTGTGCGCGTCGGAATTTGATAAAAAATCATAAAATGCTGAAATTTTAACCATGACACTTTTTTACAGTGAAAAATATTAAAAATTTTCACGTGATATGAAAGAAAATTACATGTTTTATGTATGTGGTTTTCTTTAAAAATGATAAAAAGCAGGTTAAAAAATGATGTAAATCTCAAAAATCAGGGAGTTTGAAATAAATATGATTGTTTAGAAATCGTTTTCTCTAATATGAAAAAGTTTTCATTACATAAAAAGGTAAAATAATTTCAAAAAAACTTGAAACAATTAAAATATGTTGTATCATTACAAGTGTTAAGTAAATCACATTGATTAAGAAAAAAACAAGAGATTGGTTCATGCGACTTTGATAAGGAGTGCGGCAATGAAAATGTTAAGAAATATGTTTGTAGCAAAGAACGACGTAATGGTTATAGCTCCAGTTACCCGTCAGTACAATTTCAGCTACGTTAAGTAAAAAATATTAAACACATGACTTTCGGCCTCCCGGGTGGTTAAGATTAAAGTTGGGAAGGCGTGATAAAAACCATATACATATTAGAAGAAAAAGAAGAGAAGAAACAAAATGAAGAAGTTATTAAAAGTAGTTAAGAAGAGCAGTTTACCTCCATTTACCAAGGCTTACAATTTCAGCTATGTGAAGAACGAGGGTTACTCAAACTTCTAATCAAGTATTGTAAAACAAATATCCTAATAACATTCAAAAGCCCTCAGAAAATGAGGGCTTTTTTTATGGTGTCACTGTTTTTTGAAATTCTTTAATAAGAATACTATGTATTTGTGATTATGTTTTGAACAGTGGGTTCGTGCAACTATATATTATAAAATGTTGTCTTTTGAGTGAGATAAAGCTCACATTTATGAGAAAACTGTCATGTTTTTAGAAAAAGTGATATTTATCACAATTACGATATGACAAGTTCTATATAGTAGACCGAAAACGTTTTTTTGTCTCTTTGACTATAGTCAATATTTTTTCTTAACTATGTGTGAGTTTATATGAAATTTAATAAGAATAAGCTAGGCGTGGCAGTTTCCTGCGCCGTTCTTTCCTTATCTCTTTCAGCCTGCGGCGGCAGTAGTGAAGGAGGCAATAACGTCTTTTCCGATAACTGGGCTACTGATACCGGCAGAGTGGATTCAGGTAATGTGTTTGTTTATGATCCGGTTGAGATTCCTGAAAGCTGTGTGGTTGCCCAGGATACTCTCGTTGTTATGGGAGATTTTTACGATAAGTATACTGCATGGTTGTGGAATTCTAAAGGTAATCTGGTGGATGGAATCAGCTGGCCCGGTGAAGAATTTACAGCCAATGACATGGGAAATGCCTGTACAAATACCATTCATTACTACAATCATGAAAATGATGACGGCTCTCTGGCGTCACTTGAAAATTACAGTGTTATCGTAAGTAACAACGGGGAAGGCAAGCAGACAGGTGACGGTAACGTATTTACTCAGGACAAACCTTGTCTGAAGATGACTTCTGAATCCGAGGCTCAGTTTGTGACTGCGGCAGAATGCGGTGTTCATATTGACGGCATGGAAGACGTTGAAATTGAAGACGAATCCTATATTTCGTATGACGGCGGAATCCTTAAGGATGGAGCTACCATCGAATTTACCGAAATTGCCGGAAGAAGTGAGACCGGTCATGTTGAAGTAGGTCTGCTGGTAAAGGGGAAGGATGTTGATGAAAATACCAGGGGGTCATACTGGTTCAGCAATGCCAAGACAATCAAGGATGTTCCTGACAGCGAAGCAAATGCGGCTGAGTTTATCAACGGTACCATTATCAGTATAGGTGACAATGTAGCTGTTGCCGACGGTGAAACCAAGAGTGTTCAGCTTAATGTTAAGTTTAATGACGCTGTTTCCGTATATACCATCAGTAAGTCTTATGTGGTTAAGGATCCGGCATGTCGCTTAAACAAGCAGGATAATACTCTGGGAGCAATTTATGCTCAGGACAGTACTATATTCCGTATCTGGTCTCCTGACAGCAAGGACGTCAGGGTTAATGTCGACGGTACTACCTATGATCTGAAGCCTGCTGCAATTGACTGCTACTCAGATGTATATGAAGTAGCCGTTGACGGAGATCTTGCAGGTAAGACTTATCAGTTTACAATCGGCGGTAAGAAAGTTCGTGACCCTTACGGCAAAATGACTGCAAACGGTAATGATACCGCAAACATTGTAATGGACATGAGCGCAACCGAACCTGAAGGCGGCTGGGTTGAATCTCCTGAACTTAAGAATCGTGTTGATTCCATTGTTTATGAAGTTCATGTACGTGACTTCACCATCGATGAAACTTCCGGAGTTGATGCAGACAAGAGAGGCCGTTACCTCGGTATGGTTCAGACAGGAACCAAGTACAATGGAGTTGCTACAGGTATCGATCATCTGAAGGAACTGGGAATTACTCATGTTCAGTTCCAGCCTATTTTTGACTACGGTACCTGTTCAAACGTAGGTTCTCAGGATTCAAGTTGCTACAACTGGGGCTATGATCCATGGAACTACAATGTTCCTGAAGATCGTTATTCATCAGCATTCGGTACTGATGACTACAACAAGAAGATTCAGGAAGTAAAGACCATGATCAATGAATTCCATAAGAACGGTATTCGAGTAGTCATGGACGTCGTGTACAACCATACCCTTAACAAGTCGGTTTTTGAAGATATTACCGGTAAGTATTATCTTAAGGCTGACCTGGTAGGATGCGGCAATACCTTAAACGGCAATAATAACATGGTATGGACCATGATTCGTGATTCAATGGATTACTGGGTTAACGAATATCATGTTGACGGTTTCAGAATGGACCTTGTCGGTGCATTCTCAATCAAGGATTTCTCAGACTGGGGTGAATATCTGAACAGGGTTCATCCTGATGCAAATCTTCTGGTTTACGGTGAACCGTGGCCGGCTGACAGTGATATGTCTGAAAAGCTCGTAGACAATCCGGTACGTACCGGCAGAATGCATATGCAGTCTGCTGAAGCTCATGTCGGAGCCTTCAACAATAGAATCAGAAACTGTCTTAAAGGCTCAAGTGATGACGGAAAAGCTCTCGGCTTTATCTTTGATAAGCTGAATGACGGCTGGGACAGCAATGGTACCGATGAAAACGACAATGCTCTGGACAGCAATAAGAAATGCGTGTTCATGGGGGTTCGCGGCGGTATGCGTCATGCGGATGCAACAGGTACTGATGTCTGGACAGCTCAGGGCTTCACAAGTCCGGAACAGTCAATTGCCTATCTGACCGCACATGATAATCTTGCCTTGCGCGACAAGATAGAAGCTGCAGGTGTTACAGATCTTGAAGAAAAGACAAAGCTTCAGGGATATGCAAACGCCATTATAGCTGTGAGCCAGGGTATTACCTTTATTCACGGAGGTGAAGAAATCGGTCGTACCAAGGCTGCTGCCGGTAAGGATATACACAATACCTATAACACCACCACCGGAGCCAATGATTATAAGTGGGATCTTAAGGCTTCTGAAGGCTGGAATGAAACTTTCAAGGCCTACGCCGATTTCTTTAAGTTAAGAAAGAGCCATCCTGCATTCCATATGACTACCGCAGATGATATCTTCAATAACGTAACTCTTGACGAAAACAGTACCGATAGCGTGGTTATCTTTGATATCAACGGTGCAGCCGTAGGCGACAGTTGGTCTAATATCAAGGTTGTTCTCAACAGTACCAAGTCTGCCGTAGAGGTAAGCGGTGTTGAGGGGATGACCAAGGTTGTGGACAACAATCACATTGATGACGGTGAGGTTGCCCAGAATACTCAGGCTGCAGGTCAGTCAGTATCTATCTGGGTTACTGAATAGGTCCTGATGTATGATTTCTTAAATATCTCGGCTCTTTTCAGGAGTCATAATTAAATAATGTAGGTTTAATCTGTTTTGGTATAAACTGACTGAACCGAACAATGAATATCCTGTTGCTTTAAGTGACAGGATATTTTTTATGCAGAGGATTACATGATTTTTGGCGGTGACAAACTGATGAAACACTTTCATTTTTACATCAGAAGTATTGATATTTCTACCAGGTATTGTATAAAAATTTTTTGAACAAAAGAATAATATATATTTGAGATGATATTTTATGCAAAAAAATTTTATTACATGACATTGTTAAATGTTGTTTATCTAAACAAAGATATAGTTCACATTTTCAAGAAAATAAGTATGTTTTTGGCAAAAAAGGTTATTTGTCACAATATCGGAATTATGGGTCGTATATAGTTAATGCATTGTTTCTTTTTGGCTTCGGCTGAAAAATTTTTTCTTTCGTTTCTTAATTATGTGAGAGTGTCTATGAAGTTTTACAAGAATAAGCTTGGCGTAGCTGTTTCCTGCGCTGTTCTCTCTATGTCTCTTTCTGCCTGCGGTGGCAGCAGCGGTGGCGGTGGCGGTAACGATGATGTAGTTACTGATGACTGGGCTACCGATACCGGCAGGGTGGATTCAGGTAATGTGTTTGTTTATGATCCGGTCGAAGCACTCGATACCTGTGTGGTAGATCAGAATACTCTCATAGTTTTGGGAGACTTCTATGATGAATACGCATCATGGATGTGGGATTCTACCGGTAAAAATTTGGTGGATGGACTCAACTGGCCGGGTGAAGAATTCACAGCCAATGACATGGGCTCCGCCTGTTCAAAGACCATTCATTATTATAACCATGCAAATGATGATGGTTCTCTGGTATCACTTGAAAACTACAATGTTATCGTAAACAATAACGGCAAAGATAAACAGACCGGTGACGGTAACGTATTTACCCAGAACAAACCATGTCTGAAGATGACCTCTGAAACCGATGCTCAGTTTGTAACTGCGGCAGAATGCGGTGTACATGTTAAAGACTTGGAAGACATTGAATTAGAAGACGAATCATACATTTCATACGACGGCGGAATCCTTAAGGACGGAGCCACCATCGAATTTACCGAAATTGCCGGAAAGAAAGATACTACCGGTCATATCGAAGTAGGTCTGCTGATAAAGGGTAAGGACGTTGATGCAAATACCAAGGGTTCTTACTGGTTCAGCGATGCCAAGACAACAAAGGATGTTCCTAACAGTGAAGCAACTGCTGCCGAGTTTACCAACGGGGCCATTATCAGTATCGGTGACAACGTGGAAGTTGCTGATGGGGAAACCAAGAATATTAAGCTTAACGTCAAGTTCAATAATGCGGTTTCAGTATACACCATCAAAAAGTCTTATGTTGTTAAGGATACTGACTGCCGTTTACACAAGCAGAACGATACTCTCGGTGCAATTTATACACCTACCCAGACCACATTCCGTATCTGGTCACCTGACAGCAAGGATGGCAACCAGGTTATTGTTGACGGTACTTCATATGATCTGAAGCCTGCATCAATTGACTGTTACTCAGATGTATTTGAGGCTGTTGTTGAGGGAGATCTTGCAGGTAAGACTTATCAGTTTATAATCGGCGGTAAGAAAGTTCGTGACCCTTACGGCAAAATGACTGCAAACGGTAATGATACCGCAAACATTGTAATGGACATGAGCGCAACCGAGCCTGAAGGCGGCTGGGCTGAATCTCCGGAACTCAAGAATCGTGTTGATTCCATTGTTTATGAAGTTCATGTACGTGACTTCACCATCGATGAAACTTCCGGCGTTGACGCAGACAAGAGAGGCCGTTATCTCGGTATGGTTCAGACCGGAACCAAGTACAATGGAGTTGCTACAGGTATTGACCATCTGAAGGAACTGGGCATTACTCACGTACAGCTTCAGCCTATCTATGATTACAAGACCTGTTCCGATGTAGATTCTCAGAGCAACAAGTGCTACAACTGGGGTTACGATCCATGGAATTACAATGTTCCTGAAGACCGTTACACTTCCGTATTCAATACTGATGAGTACAATAAGAAGGTTCAGGAAGTGAAGACCATGATTAATGAATTCCACAAGAACGGTATTCGTGTAATCATGGACGTGGTATATAACCATACCTATAACAAGTCTGTATTTGAAGATATTACCGGCAAGTACTATCTCAAGACCGATGTTACCGGTTGTGGCAATACCGTAAACTCCGACAGCAATATGGTATGGACCATGATCCGTGATTCAATGGATTACTGGGTTAACGAATATCATGTTGACGGTTTCAGACTCGACCTTGTAGGTGCTTTCTCAATTCAGGACTTCTCTGACTGGGGTGTATATCTGAACAGAGTTCATCCTGACGCAAATCTTCTGATTTACGGTGAACCATGGGCTGCTGATAACGATGCTGCCGAAAAGCAGGTTGATGCTCCGGTACGTACCGGTCGAATCCATCTCCAGTCAGATGAAGCTCATGTAGGCGCCTTCAACAACAGAATCAGAAACTGTCTCAAGGGCTCAAGTGATGATGGTAAAGCTCTCGGCTTTATCTTTGATAAGCTGAATGACGGCTGGGACGACAACGGTACCGATGAAAATGACAAGAAGCTGAGCAACAACAAGGAATGCGTATTCATGGGTGTTCGCGGCGGCGTTCGTCATAAAGACGCAACCGGTACTGACGTATGGACCGCACAGGGCTTCACAAATCCTGAACAGTCAATTTCTTACGTAACAGCTCACGATAATCTTGCCTTACGTGACAAGATCGAAGCTGCAGGTGTAACCGATATGACTGAAAAGGTTAAGCTTCAGGGCTATTCAAATGCCATCATTGCCGTGAGCCAGGGTATTACCTTCATCCACGGTGGTGAAGAAATCGGTCGTACCAAGGCTGCCGCAGGCAAGGATATGCACAACACTTATAACACCACTACCGGTGCAAATGACTTTAAGTGGGATCTGAAGGCTACCGAAGAATGGGGTGAACTGTTTGACGCTTATGCCGGATTCATTAAGATGAGAAAGAATCATCCTGCATTCCACATGACTACTGCAGATGATATCTTCAATAACGTAACTCTTGATGAAAACAGTACTAACAGCGTGGTTATCTTTGATATCAACGGTGCAGCCGTAGGCGACAGCTGGTCTAATATCAAGGTTGTTCTCAACAGTACCAAGTCTGCCGTAGAGGTAAGCGGTGTTGAGGGCATGACCAAGGTTGTAGACAACAATCACATTGATGACGGTGAGGTTGCCCAGAATACTCAGGCTGATGCTCAGTCAGTATCTATCTGGGTTACCAAGTAATCTATGACTGCAACTCATTTACAGCCCGCATGGTTGTGAAGAGTAGTCACTGATGAACGTAAAAGGCACGATTCAAAATCGTGCCTTTCTTGTTACTGCAAATCTTGTTAACAGCCGACTGAAAAAGTGTTAGAATCACTCTGTTGGATTTTTCTGTTAGTTGTGGAAAACTTTATGTTTACTGCCAATATTGTTAATGTTGATTATTTTTCCCTGAAATTAAGACATTAGCTATTCTTTAAATTCCGTTTATCGTGACCGTTCCGCGGGCATGATATGTCGCTGCAGGGACTTGCGGTAAAAAGCATGATATGTTTGCCGTTATGTACATTGCGTTCCTGCATCAGTATTTATTGACAGATGATTTCAGACAGACTGTCTGAAGTTTATTTTTTAAAACAATTTTTTAAGGTATTAACAATGCTTAAGCAATCCATTATTACCAAGCTTGAGACTTTAGTTGAGAGATTTGAAGAAGTTCAGGCCTTATTAGGTGAGGCTGAAGTAATTGCGGATCAGGACAGATTCAGAGAACTGAACAAGGAATATTCACAGCTGGAGACAGTTGTGGCCGCATTCAAGAGCTACAAAACATATTCAGACGATCTTGAAGAAATCAACGCCATGATTAATGGCGACGATCCTGACATGCGCGAAATGGCTGAAGCTGAACTTGAAGAAACCAAAAGCGGTCTCGAAAAGACCGAACATGATATCCAGATTCTTCTGCTTCCGAAGGATCCTAAGGATGACAACAACGCTTTCGTTGAAATCAGAGCAGGTACCGGCGGTGATGAAGCCGCAATATTTGCCGGCGACCTTTTCAGACTGTATTCAAAGTATTCTGAAAAGAAGGGCTGGAGCATTGAAATCATGAGCTGTTCTGAAGGTGAATTCAGCGGTTACAAGGAAATAATCTTTAAGGTTTCCGGCCAGGGAGCTTACGGTATTCTGAAGTTTGAATCAGGCGGTCACCGTGTTCAGAGAGTTCCTGAAACCGAAACACAGGGGCGTGTTCATACATCAGCATGTACCGTGATGGTTTTCCCTGAAGTTCCTGAATCAGAAGCTCCGGAAATCAATCCAAAGGATATCAGAATTGATACCTTCAGAGCGTCAGGCGCCGGTGGACAGCACATTAACAAGACCGATTCCGCCATTCGTATTACCCACTTCCCGTCAGGTCTCGTGGTTGAATGTCAGGATGAACGTTCCCAGCATAAGAACAAGGCCAAGGCTTTTGCGGTTCTGGCTTCTCGTCTTGCAAGACTTGAAGAGGAAAAGAAGGCCAAGGAAATGGCAGAACAGAGACAGAGCATTTTAAGTTCCGGTGATCGTTCAGACCGTATCAGAACCTATAACTATCCTCAGGGGCGTGTGACTGATCATCGTATCAACCTGACTCTGTATAAGTTAAGTGACGTGATGGACGGGGATCTTGATTCATTGGTAATGCCGGTTATTGAAGAGCACCAGGCCAACATGCTTGCTGAACTCGCAAACGAAAACTAATATCTGAAGCAGCACTTAAACCCTGAATTTAATGATGGTGTCACAGTTTGCCATCAGTTTTTCAACGGTTTAGGTGCTTTTTTATGCCTTTTGGGGCTAATCTAATGGTATGGGCGGATAATTTACCCGGAGGAACCATGCAGATTGGAGCAGTTTACAGAGAAGCTCTGCAGAAGCTGAATGCTTTTCTGAATGACAGGGAAGTTTCTTCCATTGAAGCTTATTTTATTGTTTCTGAAGTCCTGAAAAAGGATAAGACTTTTCTGCTGACATATCCTGAGTACGAAATTTCCGACGAAGAATATGACAGCATACAGAAAATTGTGAATGAAAGACTTTCCGGACGTCCTATAGCACATATTCTGGGGAAAAGAGAATTCTGGTCTCTCAACCTGAAAGTGAATGAGCATACTCTTATACCGCGGCCGGATACGGAAACTCTGGTGGAGCAGGCACTGCTGTGCGCTTCTAAATTTGATTCCGGGGTGAGACTGAGAATTCTTGACCTGGGAACGGGAACCGGTGCGGTTGCCCTGGCGCTCAAAAGTGAACTTCCGGATGCCGTTGTCGATGCCGTGGACTATTCGGAAGAGGCTCTGAAGGTGGCTGAATTCAACAGCACCAATCTGAATCTTCCGATTAATCTCATTAACAGTGACTGGTTTTCAAAAATCAAAGCCAGACACCAGTATCATCTGATAGTATCCAATCCTCCGTACATAGCCGACAATGATCCTCATCTGAAGGAGGGGGATGTCAGATTTGAACCGCGAACCGCTCTGGTGGCTCCGATGAACGGGCTGTACGATATTCTGAATATAGTAAGAAAGTCCGGTGACTATCTTGCCAATAACGGTTATCTGCTGCTTGAACACGGTTATCAGCAGGCCGGAGACGTTAAACTTCTGATGAATTATGCCGGTTTCACTCAGGTTGAGACGGTAAAGGATTTGGGATACAATGACAGAGTAACTCTGGGGTGCTTTAATTACAAGGATAAGTAAATATAATGTCTTCTGTGAAAAACAAGGTTGTAAAGATTGGTGATATCAGTGTAGCCAATAATCTTCCGTTTGTGTTATTCGGTGGTATTAACGTTCTGGAATCAGAAGAACTGGCGCTGACAGCCTGTGAAAAGTATGTTCAGGTTACCGACAGACTGAATATTCCGTTCGTGTTCAAAGCCAGCTGGGACAAGGCAAACAGATCATCAATACATTCATTCAGAGGTCTGGGACTTGAAAAGGGAATCAGCATTTTTGAACGGCTGAAGAAGGAATTCGGAGTAAAGATTATTACCGATGTGCACGAGATAGATCAGGTAGGTCCGCTGGCCGAGGTCGTTGACGTGCTTCAGCTTCCGGCATTTCTTGCCCGTCAGACAGACCTTGTAAGAGCACTTGCCGAGAGCGGAAAGGTTATCAATGTCAAGAAGCCGCAGTTCATCAGTCCTTCTCAGATTTCCAACATTGTGGAAAAATTTGAGGAATCCGGAAACGAGAATATCATCCTGTGTGAACGCGGAGCGACCTTCGGCTACGACAACCTGGTGGTTGACATGCTTGGATTCGGAGTGATGATTAAAGCTTCGAAGGGAGCACCGGTGATTTTTGACGTGACTCATTCACTGCAGTGCCGGGATCCTAGCGGAGCGGCTTCCGGAGGAAGACGTCAGCAGGAGGCTGAACTTGCCAGAGCAGGTATGGCCGTAGGGCTTGCCGGTCTGTTCCTAGAGGCTCATCCTGATCCTGATAAGGCAAAATGCGACGGTCCGAGTGCTCTGCCTCTGGATAAGCTGGAACCTTTCCTTACCCAGATAAAGAGAATTGATGAGCTGGTTAAGTCTTTTGATGAGCTCAATATTGATTAATGGTTCCGTTATCGGATACTGTTTTTAAATGACGGGGGCGGAGTTGTCCGCCCCCGTCTGTTTTATGCGTTCATGCTTAATCTCTGTTCGAAGATGTTCATATAATCGTCATCCAAAAAAAGATCGACCTGAACAGATTTTTTGATATAATCCATTGGCGGTTTCTTTTGTTTTTTTTGGAGATCCGGAAATACCAAAAGAAGCCGTTTTTTTATATAGGTCGACTTGTAGATTCCCGAATATTGTGTTTAGGTAAGATAATTATGGCTGATGCTGAATTTCTTAAAGAAATAAATAAACGTAGAACTTTTGCTATTATTTCACACCCGGATGCCGGTAAGACAACCATTACTGAAAAAGTTTTGCTTTACGGTCGTGCAATTCAGCGTGCCGGTACAGTTAAGGGCAGAGGTGCAAACGGCAGTTTTGCCAAATCAGACTGGATGCAGATGGAAAAGGATCGTGGTATTTCCGTAACTACCTCAGTAATGCAGTTCCCGTACAATGACTGTCTGATTAACCTTCTGGATACTCCGGGCCACGAAGACTTCTCGGAAGATACCTATCGCGTGCTTACCGCCGTGGACAGCTGTCTGATGGTTATCGATGCTGCGAAGGGTGTAGAAGAACGTACCCGCAAGCTGATGGAAGTTACCCGTTTAAGAGATACTCCGATTCTTACCTTCATGAACAAGATGGACCGTGAAACCAGGGATCCGCTGGAACTGATGGATGAGGTTGAAAAGGAACTTTCCATCGTCTGCGCCCCGATAACCTTCCCGATCGGATGCGGCAAGAGCTTCAAGGGTGTTTATCATATCTACAGGGATGAAACCTATCTCTACAAATCAGGTCAGGGTGATATCATTCAGGAGGTTGTTACCGTAAAGGGGCTTGATAATCCTGAACTCGATGCCGCCGTTGGAGAGGATCTCGCATCAATCCTCAGGGATAACATCGAACTCGTAAAGGCTGGCAGCGCTGAATTTGATGAGGAAGCCTTCCTGAAAGGGGAACTTACTCCGGTATTCTTCGGTACCGCTCTCGGTAACTTCGGCGTGGATCATATGCTTAACGGTCTTACTGCATGGGCTCCTGCACCGCTTGCCAGAAATGCTGAAAGCAGACAGGTTGAACCGACAGAAGAAAATCTTTCCGGCTTTGTGTTTAAGATTCAGGCCAACATGGATCCTAAGCATCGTGACCGTATCGCTTTCGTACGTCTGGTATCCGGAAAGTACGAAAAGGGTATGAAGCTCCATCACGTACGTATCGGCAAGGATGTGAACATTTCAGATGCGGTTACCTTTATGGCAGGCGATCGTGAACAGGCTGAAGAAGCATATGCAGGCGATATTATCGGTCTGCACAATCACGGAACCATTCAGATTGGTGATACCTTTACCAAGGGGGAAGACCTTAAGTTTACAGGTATCCCTAACTTCGCTCCTGAACTGTTCAAGCGTATCCGTCTTAAGGATCCTCTCAAGCAGAAGGCTCTGCTTAAAGGTCTTGTTCAGCTTTCTGAAGAAGGTGCCGTTCAGGTATTCAGACCTCTTATCAACAACGATCTTATAGTTGGTGCCGTAGGTGTGCTGCAGTTCGATGTAGTAGTTTCAAGACTTAAAAACGAATACAACGTTGAAGCCGTATATGAACCTGTTAACGTAACCACCGCACGCTGGATTGAAAGCGACGATCCTGCAGCTCTTGAGGAAATTCAGAGAAAGGTTCCACAGAATGTGGCTCTTGACGGCGGTGACAACCTTACATATATTGCACCTAATATGGTAAATCTTAATCTTACAATGGAAAGATATCCTAAGATTAAGTTCAATACCACCAGAGAACATTAATAATTCACTACTGTGAAATGAAAAGGATTTAAATAATAATGGCAGAATTCAATTTTAATGCGGATGAAGAACTTTTCTCCAGATTACCGGAAAAAGCTTTTTACACGGTGGTTGATAACAAGGTAGTCAGTGCTGACGGCAACATCAGCGGCGGATATATCTGTGCGATCGGTGACAGAATCACCATGCAGCATCTCGGTATGATTAAGGAGCTGGCAGACAGATCCGGTGTTTCCTTTGCCTTCAGAGAACCGTTTGCAATCTGCGGTAAACAGGTACTGATTGCCGTAACCGACAGATATTCAGAAGAACTTAATCGTGCATTCAAGGCGTTTACCGGTGATGCAGATGTAATTCATGTGAAAAACATTCCGGATCTTTCAAAGCCGGGTGTTATTCTTCTTGATATGGATTCAACCTGTATTCAGATCGAATGTATTGATGAAATTGCCAAGGCATACGGCGTGGGCAAGCAGATTTCTGAAATCACCAGTATGGCTATGCACGGAAAGCTTGATTTCAAGCAGAGTCTGAGAAAGAGAGTAGGTCTGCTCAAGTATGCTCCGGTATCCATTCTGGACAAGATTAGAAACAGCCTGCCGATTATGCCTGGTTTCCCTGAACTGATCAGACTTCTGCAGAGCAAAGGCTGGAAGACCGCCATTGCTTCAGGCGGATTCATGCCTTTTGTAAACAAGCTTAAGGAAGATTTCGGCCTTGATCTTGTCAGAGCCAATACCTTCGAAATTGAAGGAGATCATCTTACCGGCGGGCTAATCGGTGAAATTGTTGATTCGACAGTGAAGGTTGCGACTCTCCATGAGCTGTGTGCAAAGTATGATATTCCTAAGGAACAGAGTATTGCGGTAGGTGACGGTGCAAACGATCTGCCGATGATTAATGAATCAGGTCTGGGATTTGCCATTCATGCCAAGCCGATTGTGCGTGAGAAGGCTACAGCCACCATCAATACTCTCGGTCTTGATGCCATTGTCTGCGTGCTGACCGCCTACAGCAATCTGAAATCAAAGTAGGATACGGACCGGATTAACCGGCATAAATAATCAGTGTCCAAAAGGGCTTTTCGCTAACGGGAAAAGCTCTTTTTTATTTTTATGATATCCGGCTGAGTGCAGGGCAAAAAAAGGTTCGGTATCAGCACAATCCCCAGTGCCTGATCCGAACCTGTCAGTTTTTTTTGCATGTGATATTAAATTCAGCGCTATGTCTTTTCACATCCTGTAAAAATCAAGCGTACATAAGGAACTTCCTGTTCCTTCAGTCTGCTCTGGTCAACATCCTGTATAACCTCTCAGACTGTCATGTTGAGTTTTCCATCCAGAACATCCTTGTTCCCCTCAACACTTATAATTGTAATTATTCAGTTTTTAATTTCCAATTTTTTTTGATATTGAAAAATTTCCATTTCAATAATTACAGAATTGTGAGACATGGCCGGAAGCATTGATAATACGCGGGTTGTAAAGTTGATGGTGAATAAATCGTCAGTGCAGATTTTTGCTTATTCCTACAGTTTTATGGCAAAAGTCTCACATGAGAAAATTTAATTAATTTTCTGTATAATCATATGTGGATGACAAAACCGATGTTAATTTGTTTTATGGTAGTCAAATGATTGTACTTTACATATTTGCGCTGATTCAGTTCAGCCTGAGCTATATTATTCTGCTGCGTCAGATTAAGATAAACAGAACAGTCAAGATTATTCTTACCTTACTGTTTCTGATAATTTCCTTCAAGAATCCGCTGCTGCTGATTTTCGGTGGAAACATTCTTGCTCCTCAGCTTCCCGGATGGGTGGTGGTTGGAGCCAGTTCAGCTCAGTTCTGTCTGATGGTTGTCCTGTGTTTAGGCATATTATCTGAGATATTCTATTTATTTTTCAAGATTGCATGCAAATACAGGGTCAGAAATTCTCACAGAGTGTGTGTTTTGTGTCTGGACACTCTGTTTGCCGTCGTTATCACCTGTATAGGAACCTATAATGCCGGTCTTCCTCCGGAAAATACCTTCTACACCTTTACGGATCCAAAATACCCTGATAATTTCAGAATAGTGCACATCACCGATACGCATATAGGAACCAACACATCTCCTGAAAGAATCAGAAATCTCGTAAAACAGATAAATGATCTTCATCCCGACCTGATAGTTCACACCGGGGATATTATTGACGGACGCTATGAAGCCATCGCTCCTCAGGTTGATGAACTGAGAGGTCTGAAAGCAAGATACGGGGTGTATGCCGTAAACGGAAATCATGAATATTACTCTGATGCAGCCAGCTGGAATGATGTCTGGGGAAAGCTTAATATCAGAATGATAAACAATTCCAACGTTACCATAACCGATGACAGCGGCAAAAGACTGCTGTTTCTGGCCGGCATAAGCGATCCTCAGGCTTTGAGAGTGAATCCTCCTGAACAGGGGCCGGATTATGTGGCTGCCACTGAAGGTTTTGACAGAAGTCTGCCTATGGTTATGCTGAGTCACCGTCCGAAAGAATTTCCGAACTGCGTAACGGCAGGTGCGGACATCACTCTGAGCGGACATACTCACGGCGGTATGGTTCCGGTACTGAAACAGCTTGTGGCACTGCTTAACGGCGGCTATGTATCAGGTTATTATGAACATCAGGGAAAAAAGATGATTCTGAACAACGGTACCATTTTATGGGCAGGATTCTATATAAGAATCAATGATCCAGCACAGGTCGTGGTAATAGATCTCAAAAACAGGTAATCAGATGAGACTTTGACTGAGGAAATGACAGGAATGGCTTTGTCAGGTATCAGTTAAGTCGGATAATTAGGAATCTTTAAACAGCAGGTTGTTGAATACTGTCGGTACGGATGAGTTTATGGGGAAGAGTAGTTCTGTTTTTGTCTGCAGTGAGTGCGGAGCTGAGTTTTCCAAATGGCAGGGACGCTGCCCTGAATGCGGAGCCTGGAATTCAGTACAGGAAACCGTTGTGGCTGATTACACGCCCAGAGTTACAGCTCAGAGCGTAAGCAGCCGTCTCAGAGGTTTTTCCGGGGAAATATCCCAGAAGGTGGTTACTCTTGACAGTGTGTCGCTTGCCAGGGTTCCCAGACTGTCATCCGGATTCAATGAGCTGGACAGGGTTCTCGGCGGAGGTATTGTAGCAGGATCCGTAGTTCTTATAGGCGGTAATCCCGGTGCGGGCAAGTCCACTCTGCTGCTGCAGGTGGTATGCAATCTGGCCAACAGAGTCAAAGTTCTGTATATAACCGGTGAAGAATCTCTGCAGCAGGTTGCCATGAGAGCCGCAAGACTCGGCTGTAACACCAGCGGGGTGAACATTGCCACGGAAACTTCCATTGAAATGATTCTGGCCATGGCTGAAAGGGAAAAGCCGCAGATTCTCATAGTCGATTCCATTCAGGTAATGCACCTTGACAGCATATCATCAGCCCCGGGAAGCGTTTCTCAGGTAAGGGAGGGGGCTGCCGCACTGACTCAGTTTGCCAAACAGAATGGAGTGGCAACCTTTGTGATTGGTCATGTTACCAAGGACGGCTCTCTTGCAGGACCGAAGATCCTTGAACATTGTGTTGACTGTTCACTTCTGCTTGAAGGTGATACCGATTCAAGATTCAGAACTCTGCGCTGCAAGAAGAACAGATTCGGAGCCATAAATGAAATCGGAATATTTGCAATGGTTGATAAGGGAATGCGGGAGGTTAATAATCCTTCTGCCATTTTCCTCAACCGTTCGGATATCATAAGTCCGGGATCCGTGGTTATGGTTATCTGGGAGGGATCCAGACCTCTGCTGGTGGAACTGCAGGCTCTGGTGGATTACAGTCAGTACGGTAACCCTCGCAGACTCACCATCGGTACGGAATCCAACAGACTGGCCATGCTTCTGGCGGTCCTGCACAGACACGGCGGCATATCTCTCGGAGATCACGACGTGTTCATCAACGTGGTAGGCGGGGTCAAGGTCGAAGAAACCAGTGCAGACCTGCCACTGATAATTACAATGATATCAAGCTATAAGAATACGCCGATAGCACGTGATCTCATATCTTTCGGCGAAATAGGACTTAACGGCGAGGTAAGACCGGTTACTCAGGGAACAGAAAGACTTCAGGAAGCATACAAGCATGGCTTTAAGCAGGCAATAGTGCCTTATGACAATGCTCCGAGAAAACCTATTGGAGACATGAAGATATATCCTGTAAAAACACTGCAGGATGCTTTGAACGTATTAAGCGGGAATCAGTAATTTAAGATCTGATTAACGTCAGCTTATTCAGTTTTGGACGGAAGGAAGAATGTCATCAAATATTAGAAAGAGAACATCGTTTGCAACCAGACTCGGATTTATTCTGGTAACTGCCGGATGTGCGGTCGGACTCGGCAATGTGTGGAGATTCCCTTACATTACCGGACAGTCCGGAGGCTCGTTTTTTGTTATTCTGTATCTTTTGTTTCTGATTTGTCTGGGGATTCCGATGATGTCGGTGGAACTTGCCATAGGCAGAGCTTCAAGAAAAAGCATTGCCCAGGCTTTTACCGAACTGAGGGAGGACAAAAAAGGATGGAACTGCGTGTCATATGCTTCCATGGCAGGACTTTATCTTCTCATGTCCTATTACAGTGTTATCAGCGGCTGGCTGCTTTATTACTGCTATCAGACTTTTACCGGAGACATCATCGGTATCAGTGAAACACAGATCGGGGAGAATTTCAGTAATCTGATGGCTGATCCGACAACTCAGATAACCAGTGCCGTTTCGGTTTTGTTTCTGGCCAGCCTTGTCTGTGTAAGAGGCTTGAGAAACGGTATAGAAAGGATGGTAAAACCATCCATGCTGGGCATGCTCGTCATAATGGTCATTATGATTTTTCATTCATGTTCTCTTGAAGGCGCATCAGAAGGGCTGTCATTCTATCTTTATCCTAACTGGGAAGCTGTTGAGAAAATCGGCTTCGGAAAAGTTCTGTACAATGCACTGACTCAGGTGTTCTTCTCACTGAGCATAGGCATAGGCTCTATCATGATTTTCGGGTCATACATGTCAAAGGAGCATTCCATCATCAAGGAAGGTTTTATTATCTGTGTTCTGGATACCGTGGTGGCATTCATGGCCGGACTTATAATATTTCCTTCATGTTTCAGCTACAACATAAGTCCGAGCGCAGGTCCTACGCTTGTTTTTGAGACCATGCTGCAGCTGTTTAACAAAATGCCGCACGGACATCTGTGGGGATCTCTGTTCTTCCTGTTCCTGACCATAGCAGCCCTGACTACGGTTATTGCCGTGGTTGAAGCTATCATTAAGGGGTATTCTGAACTCTTCAGCGTCAACAGATTCAAATCGACGATCATAAACTTCTTTGCTATTTCGGCTCTGGCTGTACCTGTTGCTCTCGGCTCAAACAAACTGTCGTTTATACAGCCGTTCGGTGAAGGTTCATCCGTTCTCAGCCTGTTTGATTTTATAGTATCGAACAACCTGCTGCCTCTCGGTGCCATTATGATGGTGCTGTTCTGTGTAAGTAAAATAGGATGGGGATGGAACAATTATCTTAATGAAATCAATACGGGCAGCGGTATTAAACTGCCTGCAGGAAAATGGGGGATGTACTACTACAAATATTTTATCGTTCTTGTGGTGGTTGCGGTTCTTATTATCGGTTATTACGACGTGTTTATAGGCATACGATAAACGTTTCTGAGACAGGAATTGGATATAAAAATACGGACATACCATTCCGGTAATGTCCGTTTAAATCCATGTAATTATGGACGAGATGAATGAAATCTGAAGTGTATTCCCGCTGTCCTGAGATTACACGTTAATCTTTTTTGTCCTTCTGTGAAACGTTGTTTGAAATGGCATTGTCCATAATCTGTAAAGCTATAACCATTCGGTCCTCGTGCTTAAAACGTATTTCCAGCCATTGTCCCACATAGCTCAAATCCTCGCGCCAGTTCTTCATGATGCCTTCATCAAGATCTTTGCTGTATTTTTCATCAAATTTCAAAAGATGCTCGGTGGTATTTTCAATCCTTGGAATCAGTCTTCTGGCAACTGTCATTCGTCGGCTGCTGACATGTTCCATAATTGTAAGAATTTTCGGATAAACCTTGAAGTGTCCCCTGGACAGATAATCCACCAGCAGGTTGCAGAACTCATTCATCTGTTCATAGGACGGGTGCAGAGCCTGAGAGGATGTGTCATCCTTGTCAAGAGGCAGGGTAAGCAGTTTGAAATAGGTGGTAATCAATTGCTCTCTTGCATGGATCATCTCGTCGATCCACTTCAGCTGACCTGAAGAGACCTGCTTGGTTCGGTTAAGTGTTGTGAGCAACATAAACACCTCCATGTGACGGATACATAACATTCTATGTTTTGGTTCAGTATATAAGAAAACGTTTTTTTGATCTGCCTGCCGTATAGAATATTTGGAAAAAAACGGGAGCGAAAATCATATTTGTGAATGAGTTCTAATTACGAAAAGTATTGATATAAAAGGGCTGATAAAGTTGTTTTACTGCTGAAAACCGTTGATTGTTTAACTGATTCCGGCTGTGAAAAAATACAGGTGACAAAATAAAAATCGCCGTGTTCATCCTAAACTCCGCACACCCTAGTGTATAACTAGGGTAAATCTCATCACAAATCCATTAAATATTACACTTTTACCCCTGTTTTTTAAGAAATTCTCTTTACTTATTCTTATTACGGGTGTAACATAGTCTATAATATATTTAATGGACTATTCATATGACAGACTCAACAGACATCAAGTGGAATTTCTCAAGTTATACAGATAAAAAAGGCAGAACCTACATTATTTCTTACTACAATAAATGGGATTCGATAAAAAAACAGTCCCGTGTTGCCCATCGTGTTCATGTAGGCAGACTTAATTCCGATACAGGAGAGGTTTCACTGGGAAAAACCTATCTT